>CAVJEY010000133.1:0-6145 GCA_963648745.1 Christensenellaceae bacterium Phil1 | reverse complement strand
GGCACTGTTAAAGCGTGTGTTTATGTTCCTTGAGGACAGTAACTGGAGTGAGGCAGATTCATACTGTGAAAAGGTGCTTGATATAGAGCCTGAGAATGCTAAGGCTTATCTTGGCAAGCTGATGGCAGAGTATAAAATACCTGAACAAGGTATGTTTGCAGACTGCAATGAAAACTTCAATACATCAATCAATTATGAAAAGGTTATGAGATTTGGAGATGAGAAGTTAAAGGCTCAACTTGAGGAATATTATAATACGAGCGTATATAACAGGGCTAAGGATATGATGCGGGCAGCTTCAAGTGAAGAAGAATATGAAGCGGCAGCAGGCGAATTTGAGAGGTTATTGGACTTTAAGGACTCTGAAGCACTTGCAGGGGAGTGTCATGAAAAAGCAAAAGCCTGTCATAAGGATAAAGTCTATGAGAATGCAATTCTGCTGATGAATAAAAGCAACACGATATCAGGATATGAAGAAGCTATCAAGGCATTCCGAGGTATTTCAGACTGGAAAGATGCTGACAGTCAGATTGATGTCTGCCAGAAGAAAATAGAGGAGATAAAAGCAAAAGAGGAAGCTGAAAGATTAGAGCAGGAACGCAAAGCTGAGGCTGAGAGAATTGCCAAAGAAAAAGCAAAAGCCAAGAAAATTAAAATACTCAAGATTGCTGCACCTGTTGCTTGCGTATGTATTGCTTTTGTTGTTGTTTTGACTACAGTGATTATTCCAAACAGTAAATACAACAATGCAATCAACCTGGTTAAGGAAGAAAAATATGTTGAAGCATATGAAGCATTGAGTGCTCTTGACGGGTACAAAGATTCAGCCAGTAAAATGCAAGAAATTCGTACAAATGTGAAATATGTAGAAGAACAATTAGGCAGTGCCGAAGTTGGTGATACAGTTGTATTTGGCTCTTATGAACAGGATAATGATACAAGTAATGGTAAAGAGGGTATAGAGTGGCTTGTGCTTGAAAAGCAGGAAGACAAACTTTTTGTTATAAGTAAGTATGGGCTGGATGGTCGGGCATATAACGATAAGAAAAAATCTATTACGTGGGAAAACTGCACACTGCGTAGCTGGCTCAATGACGAATTTATAGAAACCGCTTTCAGCAAAGATGAACAGGAGCTGGTGGCAGAAAGCCAACTCAAAAAGGCAGACAGTAGTGAGTATAATACCGATGGTGGTAAAGATACTGAGGATAAGATATTCCTACTAAGCATTGATGAAGCCGAAAAATATTTTTCATCAGATGATGCAAGGAAATGTGAACCGACAGAGTATGCAAAAGCACAAGGCGTATACCTTGGTGACAATGGTAATTGCTGGTGGTGGCTGCGGTCGCCTGGGCTCACTCAGGGTACTGCTGCTGATGTCGACTATGACGGCAGCGTCAATTCAATTGGCTACAATGTAGACAATGACGATGTTGCCATTCGCCCCGCTTTGTGGATAAATCTTGAATCTTAAATCATATAATCTTGAATCATCCACTCTGCGAGCAAAAGCGAGCAAATCAGCGGCTTTGCCGCAATCACCTTGTTTGGGTGATTTACAAACCAAGGCAATTAAAACAATGAAGCAAAGTGAATTGAAATTGATTGCAAAGGCAAAAACTATATTTGAGCAGAGTATAAGATTAGATTGTTAATATGGAGCAAATGAAATGGATAAGTACGAATTTAAATGTGCTGCAACAGATAGTAAAAAGCTAATGGACTACTTGGAGAAAAAGGCAAGGAACCATAATAACTACAAAATATATACAGAGTATTCAAGAGTTAAAAACATTCTTAGTAAAAAAGCATTATATTTGAATGATGGCAACAAATGGAACGATAAAGTAGACGGGTACTCTTTTAATTCTGATGTCAATAAAAAAAATTTCGGATGTTGCTTTTGCTTCTCAAAGTTAGAGAATATAGCGATGTGGATGCTTTATGGTGGTTTAAACAATTGCGGTGTGATGATTAGTTTTTCTAAAAGCGATATTAAAAATATTTTAGAAAATAAAGGAACTATTGAACTGGGATGCTTTTCTGACCAATGCTTTCACACTATTAAAAGCATTAACAAAGAGCAGTATGAAATTAAGATAATTGACATTTTGTATTATAATTTTGATAAAAGTGTAATAAAATTAAAACATGCTGATAAAACCGCAGAACTTGATAATTCGGAGCACAATAGAGAGCAGTTGGATGATTTGAAATTTTGCAAGAAAACAGCCCATTGGCGTTATGAAAACGAATGCCGTTTAATAATTTCCATAGATAAGGAACTCGTTGACAGTAGCGAAATTACAACTGTTAAATTACCAATAGAAGATACAGTAGATTTGTGTACGATAGAGAAATCCATAATCCGTTCGCCTAATTGGAAGGGAGTTTTTACATATGAGCAGAGTGAGTTAACAGGAAAAGTTGACTGGGATTTGCGCAAAAACTGTAACCGCTTTAGTGAGGATAAATGCTTGTAAGGGAATGTTACATAGCAATAATGTCTGGGATGAAAAAGGTACAATGAAACAAAGCGAGTTGACTGTAATTACAAAAGCAAAAGATTTGTGTTCATACATTATGACAATCACACAAAAATCTCCGAAGCATTTTCGGTATACATTTGTCAGCAGGCTTCAGAATTTGTCACTTGGCGTGGTTGAGAATCTGCTTAGAGCAAATGATGTGTTCGTTGCAAAGGGAGATTCTGCAGCCTTGAAGGAACGGCTGAGGTTTCAAAGAGAAGCAATGACAGATCTCAAAGTTCTCGCATATATGGCTATGCTTTCTATGGAACAAAAATGTATTTTGCATAGGCAATATGAACTTATTGCCAGGCAGGTTTACGAATGCCAGAACCTGCTTGGAGCATGGATGACAGGTGACAGAAAAAGATTTAGTAGAGATTAAAGCCGCAAGGCTATAATCCGGGGATTTGGCTGAATGGGTATGTATTGCTGCTGGTGGTGGCTGCGGTCGCCTGGTAACAATCAGAATAATGCTGCTAATGTCAACAATGACGGCAGCGTCAATACAAATGGCAACAATGTAGACAATGACAATAATGCCATTCGCCCCGCATTACTCCCAATATGGTGAGAAATCGGCTGCAAGTGCATAGATCAGTGCCGGGAGTAAAGGAGCCGGATTCCTTCTCGATTTTTTCGGGAAAATAGCTGCCGGTGGGGGATGCTTACGCAATATATATTGCTTTCGTATCCTTAGAAAAGCCTCTTAGGGCTTTTCCCGCCGGATATAAATTGTGGAGCGAAGATTAAGATGACTGAATACGAAAAAATATGTGATTTTCAAAACCTATACAAAGCTCATACGAGAGCAAGACGCGGCAAACGCAGCAATAAGGAAGTGGCAGAATTTGAACTGAACCTTGCATCGAATCTGACTGCTCTTGCCAAATCACTTGAAGAAGGCAGTTACCTTGTCTCGGGATATTATACATTTACAGTGCATGACCCAAAAGACAGAGTCATCCATGCCCTGCATTACAAAGATCGTGTAGTGCAGCATTGTATATGTGACGAAGTGATTGCACCAACACTTGACCGAAAGCTCATATATGACAATGCTGCCTGTAGACTCGGCAAAGGAACACATTTTGCAATCAGAAGATTGAGCAAATTCCTGCATGAATTCTATAACAGACATGGAACTTCCGGATGTTTTCTCAAATGCGATATTCAGAAGTTCTTTGACAATATTGATCATGAGAAACTCAAAATGAAGTTGAGGAGAGCATTTGATGATGAAGATGTTTTGGCATTACTTGATAAGCTGATTGACAGTTATGAAAGCAGTCTCGGCAAAGGGCTTCCCCTTGGAAATCAGACGAGCCAGTGGTTTGCTATATATTACCTTGATGGAATAGATCGCTTGATTAAGGAAAATTTCAGAATCAAATATTATACACGCTACATGGATGATTTTGTAATCGTACATCATGACAAAGAACACCTGAAATATATTCTCAGTGTTATGACAGAATATTTGGGAGATGAACTTGGTTTATTGTTCAATTCAAAGACGGAAATTTTTCCAATCAAGAACGGTGTCGATTACCTTGGCTGGCATTTTTATCTGACGGACAGTGGCAAAGTGATTCGGCGTGTCCGCAATAATACCAAAAGGAAGTACAAGAGAAAACTCAGGTCTTTTCAAAATGCACTTGATAAAGGAAGTGCAGATATTGAAAAAATAAAGAAGGTAATGGCAAGCTACAGTGCTCATCTGTCGCATGGACATACATACAAGCTACAAAAGAAAATAGTCAATGAATTTATGTAGACATGCTTTGAAAGAACAACTATACAATAATGGCAGCGATTTTTTTTATTTTTGGAATGGCTATATGCTATCTGTCTTTACTATAGACCATGTCCCAGACTTTTTAGAACCCTCACGTTTAATATATTCATTGTCCTTAAGGAAAGTCAGTATTTTACGTATATATCCGTCGCTTACGCCGCATTCGGATACCATAGTTTTTATCGTTGCTTCGGGGTGGCCTTTCAGGTAATTATAAATTTTTTTCTGGGCCTCGTTCATCGGTCTGATGTTTTTTTGCCGATAATCGATAAATTCACGGTTAAACGGAATGGTGACATTAACAAAGTTGTCTGTAATATCAAAGGCCTGAATACCATATTTGCTGATAATAAGCGGAATGCCATGACCGGTTTGCTCTACATAGCCGAGCTGACCGAATATCTTTTGCAGTTTTGCATTGACAGGTCTTGAAATACCTTTGAAAAACTCTTCTTTTGTTAATCCCCTGGCAAGCCCGCCGGTGGAGATGATTTCAATTCTGTCGTTGAAAACATAAACAGCGGGCGGATTCAGTTGCGACCATTTTGTATGCAGACAGGCATTTTGCCATGCCTCCTTAAACGCTGCAAAATCAAAAAGTTTGTTTTCCTCACGCTGATGGCTGCTCAAAATAATATTAGTATCGTTGATTGCCTCCATGTAACTGAGAACCTGATCCATTGACAGGGCAAGGCATTTAAAACCATATTCATTGCGCTTGATAATTTCGCTTTTGTCTTTTCCTCTGAAAGTGACAACTTTAATGGAAATATTGTTTTTGTCTGCAAGAAGCTCTGCCATCAGGTTATACTGATTATTTTTGTTGTAAAATCCGAGATTCTGCTCGAAGCTGCTTTCGTTGACAGTTAGTCCCTTGGTAGCAAAAACGGTTTTTAACTGTGAGAAAGTCAGATTCTGATTGTCCGCAGGCTGTACCGAAATAATGTCGCTGTTTTCATTTTCCTGCATAATTTTTCGCAATTCGGGAGGTGACAGCTCGCGATCCTCATCGGCAGAACGAATATAATATCTTCCGAATGCTGAATATGGCTTTTCATTTCCCTGTGCCTGCACCTTTATAACGTTCTTTCCGTCAAGCAGTTCAAGGCTTATAACAGGGATAATCTGCGGCTTGATAGAGCTTGCAATTTTTTGAGAAACATCCCTAAGGGAACTGTCTCCAATTTCCTGACCGAGAATATCACCATTGTTTTTCACACCGAAATATAAAGTGCCGTAAGAATGTTTGTTGAGCATAGAGGCAAGAGAAATAATGCCCTCTTTCAACTCCCCTGTGGATTTTTTGAATTCAACTGTTTCAGTTTCATACCCGATATTCAAATGAAACACCCCTTTTCTTTTATTTGCTACTTTATTTTATACTTTATTTGCTACTCGCGCAAGTAGAAAATAAAATGCTTTTATAACATAGGAATTTTAATTCCGTATATTTTCGCTTTTTTCATATGTTACGAATAAAACTTGACATATGACAAGTTTGGCGTATCATATAAATATGAGGAGGGGATATACTTGAGCGGACAGATTATAAAGCAGCGACAGGATCTTACTTATCTGTCGTGGACAAAGATACGAAATTCATCGGGAACTGCAGGCTCGTTTTTTAAGGCCTATGCAGAAATAGGCGACAGCAGAATATATTATAAGCTCTCGAACTATGACATGAAAAACGGAATTACAGGACATGAGTGTGTAAACGAGATAATAGCGGCAAGACTTTTGGATATTCTTGACATACCGCATTTGGACTATCAGCTCATAAATGCCGATATTGTAATTGACGGCAGCAGATACA
>CAVJEY010000132.1:0-6208 GCA_963648745.1 Christensenellaceae bacterium Phil1 | reverse complement strand
TCTGAAATCGCATATCAGAGAAAGAATGATCAGACAGACAGGGGAAGAATACAGAACAGAGCTTGAGTCGCTGTTTGAAAAAACATTCGGCAAAAAGTAATACAGGAGAGCCGGCGCGAATATATTTCAGGTTATGAGGAAATTATTCACGGCGGTTCTTTTTGTATATTTTGCAGCGATAGCGCTGCTGCTTGATATATTGCCAAAATACGATATATATATGAGCGCGCCGCTTGATACAGTCAGAGTGACATCGGAATACGGCTGCCGGTGGGGCAGGCTTCACAATGGCGTTGACCTTGCCGCAGACAGAGGAGACAGTGTATATTCGGTATGCGGCGGCACTGTTGTAAAAGCCGGGATTTCAGGCAGCTTCGGCAGGCTGGTGGCGGTTGACTGCAGTGAAAGCATTACCGTATACTATGCTCACCTTGACAGCATAGGTGTGGATAAAGGAGACAGGATTGACAGAGGACAGACAATAGGCAGAGCAGGCAGCAGCGGCAATGCGACAGGACCTCACCTGCATCTTGAGATACGATACAACGGTAAAGCGAAGAATCCCGCGCAATTTATTGATAAAATCGGCGGGGTGTAGTATAATTCAATATGTATGTACATTTAGAACAGAAAAGAAGGATATAGACTGATGGCATTTTTCAGAGATGTAAGAGAAGATATACAGGAAGCAGTAAAAAAAGACCCGGCGGCACGAAACGGATTTGAAGTGCTGCTTTGCTATCCGGGAATATGGGCCCTTATATTTCACAAACCCGCTCACTGGCTGTATCTGCACAAATGCAAGCTGCTGGCAAGAATGCTGTCTCAGCTTATACGCTGGTTCACAGGGATAGAAATTCACCCCGGCGCGACTATAGGCAGGAGATGCTTCATAGACCACGGCATGGCTGTTGTGATAGGCGAGACGGCAGAGGTGGGAGATGATGTCACGATATATCAGGGCGTTACGCTTGGCGGTACAGGCAAGGACACAGGCAAGCGCCATCCGACCATAGGCGACAGAGTGGTTGTAAGCTCAGGCGCCAAGGTGCTGGGGCCGTTCAAAGTGGGCAACGATGTCAAAATCGGCGCAGGCTCTGTTGTACTCAAAGAAGTCCCCGACGGCTGTACGGTGGTGGGCATACCGGGTACGATAGTAAGGCGTGCGGGTAAGCCTGCAGAGGAGCTTAATCAGGTGGATATGCCAGACCCTGTTGCAGTTGAAATGGAATGTTTGAGAAGACGTATAGTGCTTCTTGAAAATAAATTGAGAGAAATCGAAACCAAACAAAACGACGAAAGGAACTGAAATGGAAACTCTAAGATTATATAACTCTCTGACGAGAAAAAAAGACGAATTCAAAACAAGAGAAGCAGGCAGGGCAGGCATGTATACCTGCGGGCCTACGGTTTACCATTTTGCGCATATAGGCAACCTCAGAAGCTACATCATGGAGGATGTGCTCGAAAAATATCTCAGATACTACGGATATGATGTCAAAAGAGTAATGAACATTACAGATGTGGGACATCTTTCAAGCGATGCCGACACAGGCGAGGACAAGATGGTCAAGGGCGCCAAAAGAGAAAACAAAACAGTTATGGATATTGCCAGATTCTATACGGACGCATTTTTCTCGGACTGCGCCAAACTCAACATCAAAAGACCTGACGTTGTGGAGCCTGCAACCAACCTTATCCCCGAATATATCGAAATGGTATCAAAGCTGCTCGAAACAGGACATGCATATATTGCAGGCGGCAATGTATACTTTGACACATCCACAATAGATAAATATTATGTATTCAACGATCACGACGAGGAGGATCTGGCGGTAGGCGTAAGAGAAGGCGTGTTTGAGGACGAAAACAAAAAAAACAAGGCGGACTTTGTCCTGTGGTTTACCAAATCGAAATTTGACGATCAGGAGCTCAAATGGGACAGTCCGTGGGGCGTAGGCTATCCGGGCTGGCATATTGAGTGCTCTGCAATATCAATCAAGCATCTTGGCGAATACTGCGATATACACTGCGGCGGCATTGACAACGCTTTCCCTCATCATACCAACGAGATAGCCCAGTCAGAGGCATATCTGGGACACGAATGGTGCAGGCAGTGGTTCCATGTATTGCATTTAAACGATGAAACAGGCAAAATGAGTAAATCAAAAGGTGAGTTCCTTACGGTATCGCTGCTTGAGGACAAGGGCTACAACCCTGTGGTATACAGATTTTTCTGCCTGCAGTCGCACTACAGAAAAACACTGACATTCTCGTTTGAGGCTCTTGACAACGCAACCGTGGCATACAATAAACTCATTGCCAGAATCGCAGCACTCAAGGCAGATGACAAAGCTCAGATCGACGAAGAGGCGGCAGCAGCTCTCAGAGAGAAATTCAACAGGGCAATGTGCAATGACCTTAACACATCACTTGCAATTACGGCGCTTTATGATGTGCTCAAATACAAGACAGACGACAGCACTAAGCTTGCGCTGCTTGACGAATTCGATCAGGTGCTTTCACTTGACCTTCTCAAAGCGGCGGCAGAGGTAAGACAGAAGGCCGAAGCAGATGCAGCAAAGAAGCTTGAAGGCGTTGACCCTGAAATCCTTGCACTTGTGGAGGAGCGTACAGCAGCCAAAAAAGCAAAGAACTTTGCAAGAGCAGATGAAATCAGAGATATGCTCAAAGACAGGGGAATAACTCTCAAGGACACACCTCAGGGAGTGGAAATTATAAAGGAATAGGATGGACACAAAAAATATAAACACCACAGCGCTTGCATATATCGGAGATGCCGTATACGAAGTATATATCAGAGAGCATGTGATGAAATACGGAGAGACACACGCGGACAGACTTAACAGAGAGGCTGTCAGATATGTCAGCGCGGCAGGGCAGGCAAAGGCAATCAGAAAAATGTTTGACAGCCTTGACGAGGAGGAGCAGCAGCTTGTCAAAAGAGCAAGAAATCACAAATACTCCTCAAAAGCCAGAAGCGCAAGCCCTATGGACTACAAATGGGCTACAGCCTGCGAGGCACTGATCGGCAGAGTTCATCTTGACGGCAATACCGCCAGAGAAAAGCAGCTTGTGTCGCAGATTATAGAGATTATTGACAGTGAGGAAATCTGATGTCAGGCAAAAAAGTTAAAAAGAAAAAACTTCAGAGCCATCGCTTTGAAGACGCAATTAAAGACTATGCGAGAACCAACAGCGCCTATACCGACGAAAACAAAAAAAGAGTAGAGGAGGCGGGCGGCAGTTCATTCTGGAAGGCGCCCCTCAAAACCTCCGAAAAGGTTATGATAACAATAGTCATACTCGGAGTTATAGGCATTATTATCAGATATGTGATTCTGTAGCAGGAGGGAATTATGAGCAAAGCTGACGTGCTTTTTGTGAATATGTGCAGCGATATACTTGATAACGGCTTTTCCTCGGAGGGACAGGCCGTAAGAGCTGTATGGGAGGACGGGACTCCCGCGCACACAATTAAAAAATTCGGAGTTGTAAACAGGTACAATCTTCAGGAGGAATTTCCTGCGCTTACCCTGAGACCTACGGCTATCAGATCGGCAGTGGATGAAATTCTGTGGATATGGCAAAAAAAATCCAACAACATCAAAGACCTGAACAGTCATATCTGGGATGAATGGGCAGACGAATCAGGCTCCATAGGCAAGGCCTACGGCTATCAGCTCGGAGTTCAGTACGATTTTCATCAGGGACGTATGGATCAGGTTGATAATGTCATATGGCAGCTCAAAAATACGCCGTATTCAAGAAGAATAATGACCAACATATATAAATTTGACGACCTTATGGAGATGGGACTTGAGCCATGCGCATACTCTATGACCTTCAATGTTACAGGCAACAGACTCAATGCCATACTAAACCAGAGATCGCAGGACATACTTGCAGCCAACAACTGGAACGTGGTTCAGTATTCGGTGCTGCTGATGATGCTGGCACAGGTGTGCGGACTTGAAGCAGGAGAGCTGGTTCATGTAATCGCAGACGCTCATATATATGACAGGCATGTTCCAATCATCAGAGAGCTTATTGCAAGACCGCAGTATCCCGCTCCAAAATTTGAGCTTAACCCTGATATCAGGGACTTTTATGATTTTACGGTAGATGACATCAGGATTACGGATTACCAAAAAAACGAACAGATTAAAAACATACCGATAGCAATATAGGGGAGAGATATGAAAGCAATAGCAGCAGCAGACAGGAACTGGGCCATAGGAAACAAAGGAAGCCTTCTTTGTCATATCCCCGGCGACCTTAAATATTTCAAACAAAAAACCATAGGCAAAACAGTGGTTATGGGACGCAAAACTCTTGAGTCGCTTCCCGGCGGCAGACCGCTTCCCGGCAGGGACACCATAGTGCTCAGCAAAAGTCTTGAGGCAGGTGAGGGATTTACCGTGTGCAGAAGCACTGAAGAGGTTCTTGCAATATGCGAAGGCAAAGATGTATTCATATGCGGCGGCGAGACAGTTTACAGACAGTTTGAGCCGTACTGCGACACTTTGTATATAACCCGCATCAATGAGGAGTTTGATGCAGATGCATATTTTCCCGCGCCCGGCGACGATATGGAAATCGTATGGCAGAGTGAAGTGTTTAACGAAAACGGACACGAATATCAGTTTCTGGAATACAGAAGAAAGAAATAACAGATGGCAGAGAGAAAAAACAAAAATAAAAATACAGCAAAAGATTTCAAAACAGAAGAAAGAACCGACATTATAATCGGAAGAAACCCTGTTATAGAAGCACTCAAAAGCGGCAGGGAAATCGAAAAAATAGTCATAGCAGACGGGGCAGAGGGCTCTGTGTCCAAGATAGCGGGCATGGCTCATGACAGAGGAATAGTCATTCACTACAACAACAGAGCCTACTTCGAAAAAACAGCCGGCGGCAAAAACCATCAGGGAGTTATAGCTTTTGCGGCAGCTCACAAATACAGTCAGCTTGAGGACATATTCGCAAAGGCCGAGCAGTCGGGAGAGCCTCCGTTTGTAATAATACTTGACAACCTCGAGGATCCGCACAATCTGGGAGCCGTAATACGTACAGCAGAATGCGCAGGAGCACATGGCGTTATAATTCCCAAAAGACGCGCGGCGGGACTGACGGAAACAGTGGCAAAGGCTGCTGCGGGGGCACTTGAATATATCCCATGTGTCAGGGTTGCCAATATCGCGCAGACCATAGAGCAGCTCAAACAGAAGGGTCTGTGGATTGCAGCCTGCGACATGGGCGGTACGGAATACTACAGACAGGATCTTACGGGCGGTATTGCGATAGTCATAGGCAGCGAGGGCAGCGGCATAAGCAGGCTTGTCAGAGAGAAATGTGACTTTGTGGTTTCCATGCCTGTGATGGGCAGGATAAATTCGCTTAACGCTTCCAATGCGGCGGCAGTTATAATGTATGAGGTAAGAAAACAAAGAGATGTTAAAAAACTATAGCCTTATGACAGACGAAGTCCTGGCGGAGCTTGCGCAGGCAGGCGACCGGGAGGCGGAGGATGTTCTGATCAGAAGATATGTTGATATGATAAGGAGCAAGGCTCATCTGTATTTTATCGTCGGTGCAGACAGCGAAGACGTCATACAGGAGGGAATGATAGGTCTGTTCAAGGCGATACACGATTATTCTGCGCAGAGAGAAGCAGCATTCAGGACCTTTGCGGAGCTTTGTGTAAGCCGCCAGATCCTTACTGCGGTCAAGACAGCAGCAAGACTCAAGCATCAGCCTCTCAACAATTCGGTATCCCTCAGCATGCCTGTTAATGAAACAGACGGCGGCACTCTGGAGGAGTCACTTGGAGGCGACATGGCAAGCAATCCGGAGGCTGTTTTTATGGAAAATACTCTGTCATCGCTTCTTACCGATGAGAACAGCACACTGCTGAGCAGTATGGAGCGCAGGGTGCTCGGAGAATACCTCAAAGGCAGAAAATACCCGGAAATTGCGCAATTGCTTGGCAAAAGCAGCAAGGCGGTTGATAATGCAATGCAGAGAATACGCAAAAAAATAAGCGGGTACATAAACAACTGAGGAAATACCGGGAGTGCCTGCGGGATATTATCTCTCTTTTGAAACTAAATTGAAACTAATTGAAACTAATTTATTAATTTATCAAGATATTAATTTACAAAGCATTTTTAAAATGGTATAATGC
>CAVJEY010000131.1:0-6269 GCA_963648745.1 Christensenellaceae bacterium Phil1 | reverse complement strand
TTTTTCTATTCGGGACACCTGCACCTGCGACACTCCGATGGCTTTTGCCGTCTGCTCCTGTGTCATATCTTTGAAATATCTTAAAACAATTACCTGCCTTTCTCTAAGCGGCAGGCTGCCTATTATACCCTTGAGCTGAATAATATCCGCTGTTTTTTCTTCCTCATGCGCACAGGCTTCACATATATCCTCAGGTCTGCCTGCATGGTCAAGGCTCTCTATATTCACAAGTGCATTCTCCGCCTCCTGCATCTGCAGAATATATTCGCAGCTTGTCCCCATGCGCTCTGCCAGCTCTGAAATTCTGGGAGTTCTCCCGCTGCTCCTGTAAAACTCCTCTTCCTCATGCTTCATCCTGCGTATGTCCTGCTTAATCTGCCTTGATACCTTGATTCGCCCGTCATCTCTCATATATTTTCTAATTTCGCCCATAATCATCGGAACCGCATAGGTTGAAAACATTACATCGAATTTCGTATCGAACCTCTCAACGGCCTTTATCAGTCCTATGAAGCCTATCTGGACAAGATCATCTGTTTCATATCCCATGGCTGCAAACTTAAAAGCCGCTTTTCGCACAAGGCCTGCATTATCAAGTATTATCTGCTCCTTTGCCTGCGGATTCCCGTTTTGCGCTTCCCTTATAAGGGCGTAAGTATCCTCTTTAGCTCTGGGTATATATCTGTCAGTCAACAGAATATGTCAGGCTTTTGGTCATTACAACCTCTGTTCCCTCGCCGGGCTTTGAGGCAACATCAATGCTGTCCATGAAGCTTTCCATAACGGTAAATCCCATGCCTGACCTTTCTTCAAAATCTCCGGTTGTAAACAGCGGTCTTCTGGCTTCTTCTATATTTTCAATGCCTCTGCCTCTGTCTGCAACCTTTATGTAGAGTTTTCTGTCGTAAGATATTTTACATTCAAGAGTTATTATGCCTTCGGAGTTTTTTTCATAACCGTGCACTATGCAGTTGGTTACAGCCTCTGATACGGCTGTTTTTATCTCTGCAAGCTCCTCGGTTTCGGGATCAAGATACAGTATGAATGCCGCAACCGCGTTTCTTGCCAGCATTTCGTTTACAGGGACGGCTCTGAAGCTTATTTCCATTTCATTTTCATAATTCATATCATACCCTCCACTCTCTGTATAATTCTGAAAACGCCTGCCATATCAAGGATTTTTCTCATATATTCGCTCTCTCCCGTGATATACACTCTGCCGCCGTTTGCGCTGACTTTGTTGTATCTGCCCAGTATAATTCCTATGCCTGAGCTGTCCATAAATTCAACACTGCTCATATCAAACAGTACGTCAGTGCAGCTGTTTTTTTCTATGGCGTCATCTATCTTTTTTCTTACTGCAGCCGCACTGTGATGGTCTATTTCTCCTGCCGGTGCCGCAATAAGTGTGTCTTGCTTCACTGTGATTTTTACATCCATAAAAAAGCCCCCTTTCCTCTCAATTATATACCCTTGAAAAGAGTATGTCCTTAAAAGAAAAAGGGGGAAATATTCTAGTTTTGCCGATTATCAGGGTTTTATGTCGATAACCTCTGTTTTGGCAACCGCAGCCTCAACCAGAGCATCCACATCAAGCTTTGACTCGGATTCAAGTATTTTTTCAAGCTTTGGCTTGGTTGCGGGGTGCTTTGGCAAAAATACCGTACAGCAGTCCTCATAAGGCATAATTGATGTTTCAAATGTGCCTATCTCCTTTGCCTTGCTTATGATGTCAACCTTGTCAAGAGCAATGAGAGGTCTCATTACAGGCATATTGACTGTCGCATCCGTAACAACCAGAGCCTCTGCGGTCTGGCTTGCCACCTGTCCCAGATTCTCGCCTGTTATAAGCATCGTGCAGTCTGATTTCTGTGCGATTTTTTCGGCTATTCTCATCATAAATCTTCTTACAAGAATCGTGGTTTCCTCCTCTGGGCAGTTTTCGACTATCTGCTCCTGTATCGGAAGAAGATTGATTACGTTCATTTTGAATCTGCCGCAGTACTGGGCAATAATGCGCGCAAGGTCCTCGACTTTTTCCTGCGCCCTTTCGCTTGTATAAGGGTATGAATGAAAATGCACAGCCTCGATAAGCATACCGCGCTTTGCCATCATCCACGCAGCCACAGGCGAGTCTATACCGCCTGACAGAAGTACCATGCCCTTGCCGTTGGTGCCGAGGGGAAGTCCTCCAAAGCCTGATATTTTCTGTTCAAACACATAGGATTTATCCCTTCGAAGGTCAACAAACAGAACGCAGTCGGGATTATGCACATCCACTTTGAGCACCTTGCAGCCCACAAGCACTTTGGCTCCTATAATTCTGGCAATTTCCGGAGATTTGACAGGGAAGCTCTTGTCTGCCCTCTTGGCGTCAACCTTAAAGGTTCTGATTCCCTTTTTTTCTATCAGATCCATCATAAGAGCAACCGCTGCTTCTCCTATTGAGTTAAGCTCCGACTCGCATTCGAGAGCAGGGCTTATGGACGCAACGCCAAACACCTTTGAAATCTCCCCTATAATCATCTCGGGGTCATGTTTTTTGTCGGCTCTGACAAATATGAGCCCCTCCTGTCTGTAGGCTTCAACATTATCAAATTTTTTGAGCAGTTTTTTGATTCTGTTTACAAGCATTTTTTCAAAGTACGGCTTGTTCATACCTTTGAGGGCAACCTCGCCGCATCTTACAATAAATATATTCTGTTCGTTCATACCGTAATTCTCCTATCTGAAAGTTCCCAGTCTGCGAAAACGCTTAACTGCAGCCGTAAGGTTTTCGAGAACATAGTCCATCTCCTCTATGGTATTAAATTCGCTGAAGCTGAATCTCAGCGTACCTTCGATTTCTCTGTCTGTAAGACCTATCGCCTTGAGCACATGGCTCTGTCCGTGCTTGTTTGATGAGCAGGCCGAGCCTGTCGATACATATATGCCGCAGTCCTCAAGCATATGGAGAAGCACTTCTCCTCTGGTGCCGGCAAACGAAACATTAAGCACTGACGGACAGCCGTCCTCGGGGCTGTTCACTCTGATATCCGCAATACTGCTCCTGATGCCTTCAAGCAGATAAGCTCTTGCGGCTTTCATGCTGCCGGTTCCTGATTTCATATTGGTATATGAAATATCCGCTGCAGCTCCGAAGCCTGCAATGGCCGGAACGTTTTCGGTACCCGATCTCATGGCTTTTTCCTGTCCGCCGCCCATTATATACGGACCGATATTCGTGCCTTTGCGCACATATATCGCTCCGATGCCTTTGGGCCCGTGTATCTTGTGTCCGCTTACGGAAATCATATCAATATCCATACTGCCTGCGTTAATATCCACCTTGCCGTAGGATTGAACGGCATCGGAATGAAAAAGCGCATTTCTCTTTAGCTTCGCTATTTCGGCAATGGGGTTGATACTGCCAAGCTCATTGTTGACGTGCATAACTGATATGAGGATGGTGCGATCGTTTATCTCGCTTTTGAGCTGCTCCATGTCTATGCAGCCTTTGCTGTCAACATCAATATAGACCACTTCAAAGCCCTGCTTTGCCATATATGCGCATGGCTCAAGCACAGCGGGATGCTCAACTCTGGTTGTTATTATTCTGTTGCCTGCCCGTCTGCGTGACTCTGCGCCTTTGATAATCGCCATATTGTCGGCTTCGGTGCCGCCTGAGGTAAAATATATTTCACCGGCAGTCGCGCCAAGTCCCTTTGCAACAGCCTCTCTTGCTTCCCTGACAGCCTTCTCTGCATCAAGTCCCATCCTGTGCAGCGACGAGGGGTTGCCGTAGTCCTGTGTCATATAAAAAACAGCCTTGTCTACCGCTTCTTTGTAGGGTCTGGTGGTAGAGCTGTTGTCTAAATATACTATCATAATATCCTCTTCAAAATTTAAAGGGCAGTCACGCTGCCCCTTATCTGCTATTTTGCATAATCTGTAGCTCTGGTTTCTCTCAGAACATTAACTTTGATCTGTCCCGGATACTCAAGCTCCGATTCGATTTTTTTGGAAATCTCTCTGGCTAAGAATACGATTTCCTCGTCATTAACCTCATCAGGCTTGGCAATGACTCTGATTTCTCTGCCGGCCTGAATAGCAAATGATTTGTCAACTCCAGGAGTCGTATTTGCAAGATCTTCAAGCTTTTCGAGTCTCTGGATATATGTTTCGAGAGTTTCTCTCCTTGCGCCCGGTCTTGCTGCGGACAATGCATCGGCAGCCGCCACCAGAACGGCTTCCATTGTCTTTGCCTCATAATCGCCGTGATGAGCCGCCATACCGTCTATTACAGGCTGTGACTCCTTGTACTTTTTGAGAAGCTCCATACCAAGATCTACATGAGTTCCTTCTTTTTCGTGGTCTACGGCCTTGCCTATGTCATGCAGCAGCCCCGCGCGCTTGGCAAGTCTTGTGTCAAGACCAAGCTCACCGGCCATAAGTCCCGCAAGGTGCGCAACCTCTATTGAATGTTTGAGCACATTCTGACCGTATGAAGTCCTGTATTTGAGTCTGCCCAGCATTTTTACAAGCTCAGGATGAAGATTGTGTATGCCGACCTCAAATGTAGCCTGCTCACCGGCATCCTTGATAATTGCATTGACTTCTTTTTTGGATTTCTCCACTGTCTCCTCTATCCTTGCAGGATGGATTCTGCCGTCAACTATCAGCTTGGAAAGCGTAAGTCTTGCAACTTCTCTCCTGACAGGGTCAAAACCCGAAAGAATAACGGCCTCGGGTGTATCATCAATGATAAGGTCTATACCCGTCAGAGTTTCAATTGCTCTGATATTACGACCCTCTCTGCCTATGATTCTGCCTTTCATTTCGTCGTTAGGCAGCGGCACTACAGATACCGTACTCTCGGCAACATGGTCTGCCGCACATCTTTGTATGGCTCCTGTGATGATCTCTTTGGCTTTTTTGTCAGCCTCATCTCTGGCCTTGGCTTCTATATCCTTAATCATAACAGAAGCCTCATGTCTGATTTCTTTTTCGGTGTTGGCAAGAAGTATCTCCTTGGCCTCCTCTACCGAGTAGCCGGAGATTTTTTCAAGCTCGGCCATTTCTTTTTCAATGACTTTATCAAGTTCTTTGCCTTTTTCAATAAGTTTGTTTTCTTTATTAGTAATGCTCTCTTCTTTTTTTTCAATGTTTTCGACTTTTTTGTCGATGTAGTCCTCCTTCTGATTTAATCTCTTTTCCTGACGCTGAAGCTCCCCTCTTCTTTCGCGAACATCCCTTTCTGCATCGCTACGCATTTTGTGGATTTCTTCCTTTGCCTCAAGGGTCATTTCTTTTTTAATTGTTTCTGCCTTATTCTCGGCGTCTAATACTAGATTTTTGGCTTTTGTTTCAGCACTTCCTATTGTCTTTTCAGCAATGTTTTTTCTTAGTATATAACCAACTAATAAACCAATGGCAAGGGCAAGAATACCAACGATGATAGCAACAATAATCACTGTCTTCATTGAAGCCCTCCTCTACTATAAATTTCTAATATAATCAATTAATCTCTGCAAATCGCTGTACAGATTGCAGAAAAAGTCGCATTACAATAATTAAATCTTGATATATATTGACAAAGTATATTATAATGGTTAAGTTAACAGTAGTCAAGCAAGAAGGGGATAAGGAATGAATTATTTTCGCAGTCTTTTAAAAAACGCAGACAAAACGCTGCTCATCCTGCCGGTAATATTCGCGGTGATAAGCATACTGATGATAAGCAGCACCTATTACGACAACGGTTTTGTGCTTTCAAAATCCGTAATTGTGCAGGCGGCGGCGTATGTGCTGGGATTTATATGTATGTTTTTCCTGATGTATATAGACTATCAGTTCTTTTTAAGTATCGAAAAGCCTCTTTATATAGGCTCGATACTGTTTCTGCTTACGGTATATATTCCGGGACTTGGCACCGAGATGTACGGTGCAAGGTCATGGATTGATCTGAGATTTACAACATTTCAGCCATCTGAGATAGTCAAGATTACATTTGTGCTTCTGTTTGCAATGTATCTGGCAAGAAACAGACAGTCCATGCAGTATTTCAAGGGCTTTGTCAAGGCGTTTCTTTATGCTGCGCCGTTCATAGCAATTGTTGCCAAGGAGGATATGGGTTCAGGGCTTGTATTCTGCTCAATATGGATACTGATGGTGTTCTTCGGAGGCATAGATTACAAGATTCTCTACAGAACGGCTCTCGCCTTTATCGTTTCGCTGCCGATACTTTTCAGATTTCTCGACGATTATCAGAAGCAGAGAATAACTGCTTT
>CAVJEY010000130.1:0-6321 GCA_963648745.1 Christensenellaceae bacterium Phil1 | reverse complement strand
AAATTATCAAACGCTTTAATCTTCTTAACCTCATAACCGTTACCCTGTATATACCTGAGATTATCTGTAAGACTCTTTGGATTACATGATATGTATACTATCTGTTTCACACCATAACTGAGTATCTTGTCAAGAGCCTTGGGCTGTATACCCACTCTTGGCGGATCCACAACAATCACATCAGGCTTTTGCTCCAGCTTCTCAAGCACTTCAAAAACATCTCCTGCAATGAAGCTACAGTTGTCAAGCCCGTTAAGCTTTGCATTCTCCTTTGCCGCCTCGACTGCTTCGGGAACCAGCTCAACGCCAGTAACTGTTTTGGCTTTAAGAGCCAGCGCCTGAGTAATCGTGCCTGTGCCGCAGTAAAGGTCAAAAACATTTTTGTCCTCGAAATTGTCTATAAGGTCTATGGCTTCTGTATAAAGCCGCTCTGCAGCCTCTACATTTGTCTGGAAAAACGAAAACGCACTCACCTTGAAGTCAAGCCCCATTATTTTTTCCATATAGTAATCCCTGCCCCACAGGACTTTCAGTTCTTCACAGTATACCGCATCAGCAAGTCTGTCATTGACTGTCCTGAGCACTCCTACAACCCTGTTTTCAAGTTCAAGGCCTGTAATCATATCCACAAAGCCGTCATCATCAAATTCACCCTGAGAAGATGTAACTATATTGACAAGCAGTTCTCCCGTGCGCACACCATACCTGATAATGAAGTGTCTGAGAAGTCCTTCGTGGCTTTTTTTGTGATAAAATCTGTAGCCTTTTTTCTGACAGAATTCAAGCACGGCGCTTAAAATCCTGTTAAAATCCTCAGGAACAAGCTGGCACTCATCAACAGTGACAATAGACATAAAATGCTTTTTTCTGTGCATTCCAAGGCACAGCGGTCCATCTTTAACGGTATCTCCGAATGTATATTCCATTTTGTTACGGTATCTGTACTGAGACGGGCTGCCCTGTATGCCAAGATACTGCCCTGCATTTATCTCTTTTTGGTCTATAAGGCGGGAGACCTCCTGCCCTTTTTCATCAAGCTGCTGCTCATAGGGTTTGCCCTGATGAATGCAGCCTCCGCATAATTCTCTGTGTTTACATATATCCATTAAAATCTTCCGTACTTTCTATAGAATTCTTCTTTGTATTCAAGGAACCTGTCCTCCTCAATAGCCTGCCTTATGTTTTTCATCATGTTCACAAGGAAATGCAGGTTGTGATTTGACAGAAGCATCGCTGAGAGCATTTCATCTGCCTTGAACAGGTGTCTTAGGTATGCCCTCGAATAATTCCTGCATGTATAGCAGTCGCATTCAGGATCCAGCGGTGTGAAATCTCTTTCAAATCTGGCGTTTTTGATGTTGAGCCTGCCATGGCTTGTCATAGCCATACCATGTCTTGCTATCCTTGTAGGGAGCACGCAGTCAAACATATCAACGCCCCTCTCCACTCCCTCAAAGAGATAATCAGGCGTACCTACGCCCATAATATATCTGGGCTTATCCTCCGGCAGATAATCCACACAGCCGCCCAGAATCTCAAGAAACAGCTCCTTTGGCTCTCCCACGCTCAATCCTCCGATTGCATATCCGGGAAGATCCATATCCACAATAGCTTTAGCGCTCTGCTTCCTGAGATCGTGATACATACCGCCCTGCATTATTCCAAACAGTGACTGATTCTCTGTATTTTTGTGATAAGCCCTGCACCTTTCAAGCCATCTGTGAGTTCTCTCCATCGATGGTATCACATACCCCCTGTCTGCAGGATACGGTGCGCACTCGTCAAAAGCCATCATAATATCCGAGCCTAAGGCATTCTGTATTTCCATTGATTTTTCCGGGGAAATCATATGCTTCGAGCCGTCTATATGAGATCTGAATTCTACCCCCTCTTCAGTTATTTTGCGAAGAGGGCCGAGGCTGAACACCTGAAATCCGCCGCTGTCTGTAAGTATTGCTCTGTCCCAGTTCATAAATTTGTGAAGCCCGCCCGCTTCTCTGACAATTTCATGCCCCGGTCTCAGATACAAATGATATGTGTTTGAGAGTATTATCTCTGCTCCCATTTCCTTTACCTGCTCCGGTCTCATGGCCTTGACCGTGGCCTGCGTGCCTACAGGCATAAAAACGGGAGTCTGTATATCTCCGTGAGGCGTATGAACTATACCTCGTCTTGCTTTTGTTCTCTTGTCTTTTTTAAGTAATTCATAAGTAACTGCGTCCTTACTCATTGTGTTTCCTTTCAGCTTATGTTTTTTGTTTAATCTGTTTTTAGTTTTTTCAATATCTTAGCAATGTCAGGCTGTGTTGGAGTAAACTTCACACCACGCTTAAGCATCCCAATAATTTTCTTCGCTTTTTTCATTGTCTGTTCCTCATTACGGAAAAAGTCCCCCGCCTTGCGGCGAAGGACTATACTTTCAACCCAACCATTTATATACCGCATATCGGTCAGCGGTAAACTTTCTCTATGCTTATATTCTAGCAAGCACAAACAGAAAAGTCAATAGACCTCCTGTTAAAATTATATGCGCTCCAAGCCAAAACTATACTTGTTTATGCAGTTATATAATCAGCATAGCATCCCCATACGAGAAAAACCTGTATTTTTCCTTAACCGCGATATCATATACCCTCAATATATCCTCTCTGTTGTACAGTGCCGATATGAGCATCAGCAGCGTTGATTTGGGCAGATGGAAATTGGTAATCAGGCTGTCCGTAACCTTAAATTTGTAGCCCGGATATATGAATATGCCTGTTGAACCCGACCTGGCCGGCACAACAAATCTGCCGAGCCTGTCATCAAATACCGCCGCGCTTTCAATCGTTCTTGTCGAAGTGGTGCCTACAGATATAATTCTGCCGCCTGCCTTAATCACAGAATTTATAACTCCTGCGTTTTCCTCATCTATGGAGTATTCCTCAAAATGCATCCGGTGCTCCTCTATATTGTCGCATTTGACAGGTCTGAATGTCCCTATTCCGACATGCAGAGTAACATAGGCGATTTTAACACCCATTTCTCTCACCCTGTCAAGAAGCTCCTCCGTAAAATGAAGACCTGCCGTAGGTGCCGCAACAGAACCGTTTTCTTTGGAATAGACGGTCTGATAGCGTTCTTTGTCCTCAAGCACACTTTCTCTTTCTATGTATGGCGGAAGCGGCATTTTGCCAAGCTTCTCAAGTATCTCAAGGAATATCCCCTGATATGAAAACTCCGCAATTCTCGTGCCGTCATCACCATAATCAATAATTTCAGCTTTGAGAGGTGCAGTATCTTCTATTTCCTGCATCACAGGTGATTTCACATTACCGCCTTTGCGGTCGCATTGCGAAATATATCTGTCTGCATCTATTCCAAACAGTATCACATCGCCTTTTTTTACTTTTTTGCCGGGTCTGACCATGGTTTCCCATCTGTCGCCGTCTTTGCGCCTGATAAGCAGGAACTCAACTCTTGCACCTGTTCCCGCTTTAACTCCGAAAATCCTTGCCGGTATTACTCTGGAATTGTTGAGCACAAGGCAGTCGCCTTTTTTGAGATATTCAGTGATATCATAAAAATGTCTGTGCGTGACGCTTCCCGTGCTCCTGTCTACCACCATCAGTCTCGAATGGTCTCTTTTGTCTGCCGGAAACTGCGCTATAAGCTCCTCCGGCAGGTTATAGTCAAAATCATTAATATGCATAAATCTGTCCTTTTAATTTTAGTCTGCAGGCTGCCGGTCTGACATGGCTATCTGAGAACCGCTCTCACCTCGGCCTCCGCCTCCTGCATTATTGCCTCTACATCGTTACCGTATATATCCAGATTCTCGGCGCTGAAAAACAGGATGTTTCTGATGCCAAACAATCCCTGCGCAAGAGTTCTGACATAATCATATCCCATATTGAACTCTCCTATGCTGCCGCCTGATGTTGTAACGTATATCAGCTGTCCGGCACTGCAAAGTCCTAAAGGAGATCCCTGTTCATCATATCTGAATGTAACTCCGCAGACTGAAACCGCCTCAAGATAAGCCTTGAGGACTGCAGGAAATGACAGATCCCAGTACGGTGCAGCTATTACTACTGTGTCACTGTCTGCAAACTGATGCGCATACCTGAACATATCATTGTCAAAAGCCCCCATGTCTGAAAGCTCTGTCCTCTGCGCAAGGCTTTGTCTGTCAAGCGGCTTTATATCAGCCTCTGAAATATCAAGCTGTGTAATATCGCCGTCAAGACAATCCAAAACAGTCTCTGCAAGCCTGTAAGTTCTTGAATTCTCGCGAACACACGAATTAACAAACAGTATTTTTTCCATGGTTACACTCCTCTCATGCTCTGTCACCGGCAAAAGCTCAGTAAAGCTCAGGTCTTCTGTGTTTTAACAGAGGCAGCTGGCATCTGATGCTGTCCTCATATTCAAAATCTATATCCGCATATACAATAGCTTCTTCGGTTTGCGCCGCTGCTGCAATTTCTGCCCATGGCGTCACAACGCAGCTGTAGCCGTAAGCCTGATATACTCCCTCCATACATCTTGCAGGAGATATTGCCGCGAAATATATCTGGTTGTCAAGAGCTCTGGCTCTCATGGTAAGCTCCCAGTGGGCGGGACCTGTGGTAAGATTAAATGCCGCAGGCAAAAACACCATCCGCGCGCCCTCAAGGGTCATTTTTCTGAAAAGCTCCGGAAACCTGACATCATAGCATATGGCTATACCTATTTTGCCGTATTCGGTGTCTATTACGGTATCGGTATCTCCCGCGGTCAGGGTATCGGATTCCATAAATCTGATGCCGCCCTTCACATCTATATCAAACAGATGAGCTTTGCGGTGCCTGCCTATAATCTGCCCTTGCCTGTCAAATGCAAAGCAGGTATTGTAGACATTATCTCCGTCAAGTTCGGGAATTGAGCCTCCAATCAGGTAAACAGAAAGCTCCTTTGCAAGGTCTGACATTCTGCCGACTGTTTCTCCGTCCGCGCTCTCGGAATAGGCTCTGAAAAAATCATTTGAATACGGGCAGTTCCACATTTCGGGAAGAGCTATTATCTGCGCTCCCTCTGAAGCCGCCTCTCTTATCATCTGCTCCGCTTTTGCCCATGTTTCTTTTTTGTTTTCGCTGATATTCTCTTTTAGAGAACCTGCCATCTGACACAAACCAATCTTAAATGCCATAATCACACCTCCCTGTTCTGTTTTTCTCCTATACTCACATCAAGGCCGTTTATCTCCACGCCTTCTCCTGCCGGTATCAGCAGGTATTTGCTGCCGTCAATTATCCGGGTTTCAACCATATAGCTGAACTCCGGCTTTACCGATATTTTTATTTCCGGAGTTGTTATCTCGAATTTTTTGCTTTCGATCACATTGCTGGGATTTAATACCGCGCCGTCACCGAACTGCTTCTCACATTCTCTGTGAAAGGCCTGCGTTTTGTCTTTGTCAACACCGCTTCTGGTCAGTATATCCTCGACCTCATCAATATACATTTCGGGAAGCTCAGGTTCTTTGCTTTCTTTGTGTATGACAAGTTTTTCTCTTATCTGCTCATGCACCGCCTGAACCACATCGAAGCTGCAGTCAGCTTCAAGTGCTTCACAGAGAGCAGCGCCGAAAGCGCCTCTCTGCGCGCCTGCCGACATAGGTCTGTTTTCGATGTTAAACACAGCATCTATAAATTCACTGTGTATGTCACTGACATCCTTCGTGTAGTACAGCGCATTATATATATTGGCGCTTCGGTCATCAAATGCCGGAAACATAAATCCGATTTCGGGCGCCGATACGATATGCCCCGTAGACACGCTTCTGAATGTTTTTTCGTCTGCAAAATATCTGAGAGCCATTGACGCATCCTTAACAGGGTATATGCCGCATACAAAATACCTGAACACCTCATCTGAACCCTCCTGCCAGACCTCTCCGTCACCGCTTTTAAAAGGCACGTCATATGTATCCTGCGCCAGCAGCACAACATAGCTTCGCTCACCCATATCAACAGACTCTGTCACTCTGGTATAAAAAGCCTCTCTGACAGCTTCGTCTTTAATGTCCGAGCCTCTGAGCTTCATCAGAAGGCTGTGTTCCTCACTTCCTGAAACCTGTGAGGTTGAAAACTCTATGTCAAGAAGATTTCTCCCAAGTGTCCCGGATATGGATTTTTTGAGGAGCGCCAGATACATCTCGGCTTCCTCCTCGGGCATAAGCCCCACAGACATATCTATATATGATACGATTTCCTTTGCCGCATTGACATAGCAGCCGTATATATGTGTTATGCTGTCCCTCTCAGGCTTAAACCGCCTGCGTATCTCGTTTAGTTCTTT
>CAVJEY010000129.1:0-6331 GCA_963648745.1 Christensenellaceae bacterium Phil1 | reverse complement strand
GGTTTTATTGGGTAATATTCTCTGTAATAATATGGCTGTACCTATATATTACTCCCATAGAGATAACCTGTCAATACTTTTTTTGTTATATTTTAGGTGCTATATTTTTATATTCCCAAAGCAATGTAAAAATTACATCAAAACTGCACCTTTTTTACGTTATTTTCAAGATTCCTGCCCTACTCCATATCCCCTGTACCCATTGCAATCACTGCATCGGAGGCACTCTTTGAGTATATAAATTACCTTTACCAAATAATTTAACATTTCAGAGCAAAAAATAAAACAGAAAACCGAATACCACGTATAAGGTACACTGTTTCCTGCTCGATTATGCTTATGTTTTAAGCGATTGCCCTATGCTTTCTAAAATAATCCTCCGAGGAAGCCTCCCTTGCCGCCGTTACAGCTGCAGAGAAGATATATAATTATAAGTATCCAGAGTATATTGAGTCCGCCGCCGTCGTCACAGCAGCACTTCTCACAGCATTTGTCCCTGCATCTGTCAAAGCATTCTTTTTCACAGCACTCTCTTCTGTCTCTTTCATCACCCATAAAAAAACCTCCCTGTTCATTCTAAGATATAATATGCAGGGAATCATAATGCGTGATTAATATTCATCCGAAAATTCATCGTCAAAGAGAAAATCACTGTCAAGAAGCTCCTGTTCCTCATTTCCCGGCTCATATTCCGCAAATGCATCAGAGTCCGCATCAAAGGATACTACATACTCGTCAAGCGGATAGTCAAGGCACTCTGAGAAATCATACATATATTCGTCAGCTTTAAGCTTTTCTATTCTGCAGAGCACAAGCGCCTCTTTTACGGGAACAGTCAGCGTGCTTCCGTCTTTGCGGCTTCGGCAGCTTACATCCGTATCGAAATTGTACCAGTCCCTGAAGCGCGCAACCTCATCTGCAAACAGCACCATGCTTCTCTCATCATCAGTATTTTCGGCATAGCCTTTGAGTACTCTCCTTATATTGTCAAGCAGAGTAAAAAGCTCTGCCTCCTCATCGGGAACACCTGCCGCTATATCCTCAAAATAGTTATCGGCAAGCTCCGACAGGACATCCGGCTTAGTCTCTGAAAACAGCTGAAAAAGCACCTCATTGGGTATATATTCATCGGTTTCCATCAGCGCCGCAAAGTTATCAAAGTACTCAAAATCCTCAGCACTGTCTATATCAATTATCTCAAAAAGTTTGTTCAAATCCATTCTGCCACTTATATTCCCTTCGTTTAGATGATATAATATACATTATGGCACAACTGCGGCACTAAATCAACATCAATAAACCATTAACATAAATCAGGAGGAGACAGATGACAGAGAGAAACAGTATAGATTGCAAATACAAATGGGATATAGAGGCTATGTTTCCCGATGAGTCGCTCTGGGAGCAGGCAGTGACAGACTCCCTCAAAAAAGCAGACAGCTTTGCAGAGCTTTCGGGACATCTGACAGACAGCGCTGACTCGCTTCTCAAAGCACTAAGACTGCGTGACGATATGTGGCAGCAGCTCGAAAAAGCATATGTATATGCAAGAATGAGAAGGGATGAGGACAACAGAGTTTCAAAATATCAGGCAATGACAGACAAATGCTTTGCCGCCATTGCAAAAATATCGGCGGTATCATCGTTTTTCACACCTGAGCTTCTTGAAGCGCCGGAAGATAAAATACTCGGATTCCTGAGCGAAAACAAAGACCTTGAAATCTACAGGTTCGCAATAACAGAAACACTAAGGCAGAAGGCTCATGTGCTGTCAAAAGCAGAAGAAAACATCATGGCGCAGCTAAGCGAAGTAACCAGCGCCTCAGGCGATATATTCACAATGCTCAACAATGCTGACATCAGATTCGGCACAGTGACAGATGACGAGGGAAATTCTCTGGAGCTTACACACGGCAACTATATCACTCTGATGGAAAGCCACAGCAGAGAAGTCAGAAAAGAAGCCTTCACTCATATGTATGAAGCCTACAAAAAACAGATAAACACTATCGCTGCAGCCTACAGCTACAACACCAAGACAGATGTTGTGACAGCAAGAATAAGAAAATATGAATCGGCAAAGCACGCCGCCCTTGCAGGTGATGATGTGGACGTTACAGTATACGACAACCTTGTTAATACGGTTAATGACAGCCTGCCTGTTCTTCACAGGTATCTTAACATCAGAAAAAAGCTTCTGGGCGTTGATGAAATGAAAATGTATGATGTATACGTTCCTCTGATTCAGCTTCCAAAAAAAGAAATCACCTTTGAGGCTACGGTAGAGCTTGCCAACAGAGGTCTTGCCCCTCTGGGCGCCGAGTATCTCGAAAGAATGAACAAAGGCATAGAGGCAAGATGGATTGACGTATACGAAAACGAAGGCAAAACAAGCGGAGCCTACAGCTTCGGAAGCTATGACTCAATGCCGTATATCCTTATGAACTTCAGCAGCACCCTCAAAGATGTCTTCACTCTTGTTCACGAAATGGGTCATTCAATGCATTCAAGCTATACAAGACAGTATCAGCCGTTCATATACGGAAGCCACTCTATTTTTACTGCCGAGGTTGCCTCAACAGTCAATGAATCACTGCTTATGAGGCACCTGCTTGATAACGAAACAGACCCTGAAATGAGAAAATACCTGCTGAATATGTATATTGAGGAATTCAGAACCACACTTTTCAGGCAGACCATGTTTGCGGAATTTGAAGATATGACCCACAAGGCAGTCGAAAACGGCGAGGTGCTTACGGCAGACTGGCTGAACGAAACATATTATGCGCTTAACTCCAGATATTTCGGAGATGCCGTTACCGATGACGAATACATTAAATATGAATGGGCGAGAATACCTCATTTTTATACTGCTTTTTATGTTTACAAATATGCTACAGGCTATTCGGCAGCTACCGCAATATCCTCTAAAATACTTGCAGAGGGAAACCATGCGCGTGATAATTATCTGGAATTTCTCAAAACAGGCGATTCAGACACCCCTATAGAGCTTCTCAAGGTAGCAGGAGTGGACATGAGCAGCCCTGAGCCTGTTCGCGCAGCCATGAAAGTATTTGAATCCCTTGTTGATGAATTTGAAAAGCTCATATAGCACACCACCTTATTCACAGGAGGCAGAAATATAGTGAACAGAACAGTAAATATTACAGCAAATGACACTGAGCTGTCATTAAAAACAAAAGCAAGACTTTCGGCGATGCTTGAAAAAGCAGGTTTTGTGGTAAGCAGGGAATTTGACCGTAACGCTGAGCTTACGGTATGCATAGGCGGTGACGGCGCATTCCTGCAGACAATGCAGGAGCACAATTTCCCCGCAATGCCCATAATCGGCATCAACACCGGACATCTGGGGTTTTTTCAGGAAATATCGCCTGACAGGCTTGACGATTTCATATTCAACTACACGCAGAACAGGTACAGGCTGCAAAACCTTACAACGGTAAAAGCAACCGTGAAAACAGATGACGGCTCGACATATGAGCATATAGGGCTTAATGAAATAGTCCTGCGCGGCTCTCACTCCTATGCGGTACATCTTAACATATCCATAGGAGACAGCTTCATAGAGCGTTTCAGCGGCGACGGAATACTTGTGGCAACCCCGTCAGGCTCCACGGCATACAACTATTCCCTTGGAGGCTCCATAGTAGATCCGAGGCTCAATCTGCTTCAGGTAACCCCTATCGCTCCCATGAACACAACCGCGTACAGGTGCTTTACCTCCAGTATACTCCTGCCCTCTGATTTATCGCTGGGCGTTATACCCGAAAATCACAAGGATACTACAATATATATAACCAATGACGGTAATGAAACCAGATACGAAAACGTTAAAAATATCAGAATCGAGTTCGCAGACAAAATAGTTCAGCTTTTGAGATTTGATACTTATGATTTCTGGAACAAGGTTAAAACCAAATTCTTATAGGACCGCATATGAATAAATTTGAATATATAATTACAGAAAACGACAAAGACATTCCAATCAAAAAAATCATGCGCAGGGAGTTCGGATTTTCCTCAAGGCTTATGACAAAGATAAAACAGAACAGATCCGCATATCTTAACGGCGAGTCTCTGCCCGGCTGGGTTACAGGTGATGCCGGTGATGTCTTAACTGTCATGCTTCCTGAGGAAACAAGCGATTTTGAACCGGAGCCTATACCTGTAGCTCCTGTATATGAGGACGGCGACCTGCTTATTATCAACAAGCAGCCCGGTTTTGTGGTGCATCCCACCAAAGGTCACCCCTCCCACACCATAGCCAACGGACTGATGCAGTATCTGATTGACACTGAGCAGAAATTCAAGATAAGGTTTATAAACAGACTTGATATGGATACCTCAGGGCTTCTGATTATAGCCAAAAACTCCCATGCTCAGGACAGTTTTATGAAGCAGATGAAGGCAAACACCATAAAAAAACAGTACATAGCCATAGTAAAGGGTATTATCCCCGAAAACGAGGGTACTGTAGATCTGCCTATCGGAAGACCGGATCCTGACAGAGTGGAGCGCTGGGTAATGACAGAGGGCGGATACCCTTCGGTGACACATTACAGCGTAATAGAAAGATTTGCCAATCATACCTTAGTCAGGCTTATTCTCGAAACAGGCCGCACCCACCAGATAAGAGTGCATATGGCATATACGGGACATCCCGTACTGGGCGATCACCTGTACGGCGGTGAAAATCCCCTGCTGATTGACAGACAGGCTCTTCACTCGCAGTATCTTTCATTCAACCATCCTGTTTCAGACAAAAGGATTGATGTTGAGGCTCCTCTTCATGAGGATATGGTTAATCTGATAAAGAAACTTCGGAAATAGCAAAGTCCTGTAAGCAGGGTAATGTTTACAGGACTCCGTTATTACGGTCATGCCGCAGACCTGCCGCTGTTTACTGTGTAAACAGGGTTAGGGCTTCTTCGCTGCAGCATATCTTATTCAAAGCATTTCATATATCTGATGCAGATCGGATATCTCACAGTCTATTCTGTATTTATCAGGCGCCTTGGCCTTTTGAGGATTGTACCAGCAGGTCTTAATACCTGCGTTGTTGCCTCCCTGTATATCACTTGTAAGAGAATCTCCCACAATCATAATCCCGCTTCTGTCGGCAGGCTCTATTGCCTCAAACACTCTGTCAAAGAATTTCATGCTCGGCTTCTCTGCTCCTATATGCTCTGACAGAAATATACCGTCCATCAGTTCACCCAGTCCTGAAAGACGAAGCTTCTTTGACTGTGCCTCCACAGTTCCGTTTGAAACAGCATACTGCCTGACTCTGCCTTTGAGAGCTCTTATGATTTCAAGGCTGTCATCATGATATACAATAGTATCTCCAAGACGAAGCTGATACAGGGAATTGAAATCCTCTGCAACGGAGCTGTCAATCCCCTCTGATTCAAAAAATTCCTTGAATCTTCCTATAAGCACCTCCTGCTTGGTTATCTCTCCTCGCTCAAGCCTCTGCCAGTAGCCCCTGTTTATTTCAGAATATCTCTTAATCATTTCATCTGAACATTCACCTAAGTTAAATTCCTTAAACAGGGTTTTTATTGCTGCTTTTTCGGCTGCAATGAAGTCAAGCAGCGTGCCGTCAATGTCCCATAATATTGTGCTGACCAATTGTTTCCTCCGTTTTCAGTTTATCAGATTCCTCTTTGCGTGTTTATCATCCTCATAATAAATCTTTTCCTGTATTTGAGCTCCGCGTATCTTCCGACTTTGTTAAGACAGGTCAGGTTTGAAATACCTCCTGCTGCTCCTATGACAGGAACAGTCTGAACAAATTTCATATACAGCACTTCTTTTGATACGGCCTCCACTGCCGTATCCATCTGCTGCGATATGAGTCCGTAATATATATAATCCTCGTTATCAATCCGCTCCATCAGTCTGTTTGCTTCGTCATTGAGCTTCTCTGCCTCAGCGCCGTATGACAGACCTGTTTCTATGAGTTTGAGTATAAACACCTGCTCTGTTTTGCTTTCATAATCAAAACCGTAACATTCGGCAAGCTGATATATACTGCGCAAAAGCATTGCTGTAAATACGGGTATGTCCGGAAGCCCTATGCCTGCAAGCCCAAGCCCTGTCCCCTCTGCCGCCGTTATAGCTGTATCCTTTGCAAGTATTGCCCTTGCTCTGCTGTGAAGCCTGACTATATCATCATTGTCACTGCTGCCTCTGCCATAGGTCTTTTTTATAATTCCGGTGCCGTCTCTGAATACAATCTCAAAAGCTCTGGTAAAGGCTGCCTCAAGCGTACCTGCAAGACCCTCAGGTATATATTTTTCTATTTTGC
>CAVJEY010000128.1:0-6338 GCA_963648745.1 Christensenellaceae bacterium Phil1 | reverse complement strand
ATATTATGATAACAGACAGACTGTTTGAACTGCAGGATACAGACTACAGAGATTTTCAAAGCAGGCTTATACCTGACATTTCAAAAGAAAAAATTATAGGGGTCAGAACTCCCATATTGCGAAAGCTGGCAAAAGAGCTTGCAGGCACAGAAGAGGCAGAGAAATTTATAAACAGCCTGCCGCACAGGTTTTATGAGGAAAACAATCTTCACACCTTTCTGGTTTGCGGGATGAAGGATTATGATGCCTGTATGGCTGAGGTTGAGCGGTTTTTGCCGTATATCGACAACTGGGCCACCTGCGACGGGTTTTTGCCTAAGGTGTTTGAAAAGCACCGGAATAAGGTATATGCAAAAATAAAACAGTGGCTGGGTTCTTCCGAAACCTATACTGTTCGCTTTGCAATAGTGACGCTTATGGGTTATCTCAAAAATGATTTTGATGAACAGATGCTTTCCCTTGTGGCAGATATAAGGTCGGAGGAATACTATGTGAATATGGCAATAGCGTGGTATTTCAGCATGGCACTTGCAAAGCAGTATGATGCGGCGCTGCCGTATCTGCTTGAAGAAAGGCTTGACAGGTGGACACACAACAAATCAATTCGGAAGGCAATAGAAAGCCGGCAGATTGATGATAAAACAAAGGATTATCTGCGAACACTTAAAAGGAGATGAGCGGCTTATGAAATGGATTTTCGCTATACTGATAATACTGTTTGCAGCATACTGGATTACTGCATATTTTCTGTTCAGGTATGCCTGTGCCAGAAAAAAACGACCTGACGAAGCTCACCCTGCAAAGTCCTATCCTGCTGTCGGCAGATATGAGGAGCAGGTGCTTTCGGGGATTGCGTGGCTTAAATCAAAAGAGCCGGAGGAAATATCGCTGCTTTCGTATGACGGTCTCAGGCTCAAAGCATATTATATTGAGCATCCGAAGCCAAAGGGCACTATAATCTTAGTCCATGGATACGGCTCACTTTACAGCCTTGATTTTGCCTGTGTGTACGAATACTACTACAGCATGGGCTATTCCCTGCTGGCAGTAAATCAGAGAGCGCATGGCGACAGCGAGGGCAGATATATATACTTTGGCACAAGGGAGCGATACGATTGCCGGCAATGGGCGCAGTATATTGCTTCAAGAATACCTTCAAATCAGCCGATATTTCTTGACGGGCTTTCGATGGGAACCACGACTGTGCTGATGGCATCGGGACTTGAGCTTCCGGCTAATGTGAAAGGTATAATTGCAGACTGCGGGTTTACTTCCCCGTGGGAGGAATTTCGCGAGGTGCTAAAAAGAGCAAGGGTGCCTGCAAGACCGCTGCTTGACAGCGTGAATCTGTGGGCCAGAATCTGCACAGGTTTTGACTTCAGAGAGTATTCCACCCTTGATGCGATGAAGGTAAACAGACTGCCGGTGCTGTTTATCCACGGTGAGGCAGACACCTTTGTGCCGATAAGGTTTACATATGAGAATTACAGAGCCTGCAGAGCCGAGAAATATCTTGTGACGGTGCCGGAGGCTTATCATGGTATGAGCTATCTGACGGATACAGCTAAATGCAGGAAGGCTATTGAAGAATTTTTGGATAAATACAGCAAAACGGAGTAGAAAAGGTCTGCTCCGTTTTGCATAATACACAGATTATCTGAATTCTTTTGTGCTTATAGCATAGACTTCTTTCATATCATTTATTTTCAGCAGCTTATCTTTGGTTGCTGTAATTGCAAAGCCGTAGATTTTAAGACCGTTCTTTTCGACATAGTCTACAGCAGGGTCAAGTGTATTTGTCAGATCTTCGACAGATGACATTACGGATACTGTCCGTTTGTTATCTCTCATATATTTAAGCATACTTATGAAATGCTGCTTTGCAAAGTCCTCGTCAGCAAGCTCATCTTCATTATCAAGTCCTGTAAACAGGTTCGGGTATTCATCTAAGCCGGCATCCTCACGACCAAACCACGGGTTGCATATAAATCCGAGGTAAGGCTGTTCTAACCTCATCAGCTCGTCGTCATAATCGCTTTCAGGGATAAATACACCGCACCATACATTGCCAAGGCTTTTGTCATTTATAAAGCGGATAAAGTCTTTATAGTCCATAATCCTGTCAAGGGTCACATATGCCAGATAAGTCTCGTCGTCCCTTAGTGAACTGAGTGAGAGGTCAGCCGACTCCTTATCCATTGAAATGTATTGCGAGGAGCTTTGTTCGTCATCCGTGAGACTGTTGTAAAGCTCTTTCAGCGAAGTGACTTTTCTTGTATTGATCTGCCACCACCCGAAGTCGCAGGAAAGCGGCGGGGTCAGTGTATTCGTGTCATAAAGCACCAGTTTATTCCTTGTAATCCTGCCGGAAACATTGGTGTGGCTTCCGGTCCATGATATTGTCTGCTTTATCTGTATGTCGTAGCTGCCGTAGCCGTTTTTCTCAACCGCCACATCATCTCTGAAATATCCCGGAAGTGCAAGCTCTGAAAAAACGCTGAAATCTGTGCTTATCTGATTAATACTGTTACAATAAACAGGCTCTTCATGTGAGATTACTTCCTTTGCGGGATTGTAATAGAAGCAGGAAACGATGTTCGGCAGTGCAAAGACTGTGAAGAGGATAACGACCACTGCTGCGGCAGCAGAGATAATTCCTGTCCTTACAAATTTTCTGTTTATGCTTCTGTTTGTTTTTTCAGTGAAGTCCGTCTCGTCAAAATCTGTATCCTCTGACAGATCAAAAGTTGTCGCTTCATCTTTTTCAAACAGGTATTCTGCTATGGCTTCCTGTCTTTCGATGTCGTATTCTATCTGCCTCTGCTGCTGCTCCGGCAGCTCGTTCTTTTTATATAACTGTATAAGCTCGCTATATTTCATAACCGTCCTCCTTCAGATATTTTTTCAGCTCTTTTTTGCTCTGTGGCTCAGCACTCTGGCGTTGTCGTAGGAAAGCCCCATAAATTTTGCCGCCGATTTGAGAGTGAAGCCGCTGAAATACTGCAGCTGCAGTATTTCGCGCCTGCGAAGCTCAAGCCTTGATATAGCTTTGAATACGGCCTTTGCCTGTTCCTCTGAAATCAGATGCTCTGCAGCATCCAAGACGGTATCGCTGAGGTCCTGCGGATTTTCACTGCAGTATTCTCTGCTCCTTTTTTTCAGTTCATTCAGGCACAGGTTTTTTGCCACCGTATAAAGCCACGCCCTCATATTTGTATGCGCAGAACTCAGAGACAGTATTGCTTTGCAAAAACTCTCCTGCATCAGATCCTCCGCAAGATGCGAGTCTTTGCAGAGGGAATAAAGATACAGGTAGATTTCCCTTGCATACGATTTGTAAAGCTCAGATAGTATTCTGTTGTCCAAGGGGTGCTCCTTTCGATCTGTAAACTGCAGCTGCCGGGTTTGTATACATAAGTATAACAAACTTACTGCCCGAAGGTTACACATATTTTTCCGAAAAATATCTGCTGGTACAAACCTGCATCAGGTGGTATACTTTCCTTATGACGAAATTTGTCGAAAATCTGTTACCTTGCAGGAGGATATTTATGCGAAACAAAGAGAAACGAAACGGACTTAAAATCGCAGCAGTCATATTCTATGTAATCTACGTACTTGCGGCGATGTTTGCGGCAGTTGCAGTTACAATGGTTGACACTCTGCCGGGCAAATACATCTGCGCAGGCTGCGGAGCCATAGCTTTGCTCAGCATAATCACAGGAATTTTTTCTCTGGGCAAAAAAAGAAAAAAAGGCCTGAGGATAACAGGTCTTGTACTGAGTATAATATTTGCGGCAGTATATATTACAGGCGGTATATATATAATTCAGGCGGGCAGCTTTTTCAATGAGATAAGCGATAACGGCAAGGATCTGGCGGAATACTGCGTTGTTGTGAATGCAGCAGGCACAATGGAAAAACCGGAGGATCTGCAGGGCAGAGATGTATATATAACAAGTGAGCTGAATAATGAATATCTTGATGCTCAGGAACTGCTTGCAGCTGAAATGACAGAGCTTGGAGTGAGCTTTGATTATGAATACGGCACAGATACGGACAAGCTGATGGGAGGGCTGCTTGATAACTCCTATGAGGCGATATTTCTGTCAAAAGGCATAATGGATGTATACAGTGAAAGTCACACAGGCTTTGAGGACAGCACCAGAATAATATACAGCGTGTATCTGGAAAAAGAAACAGACTCACAGGCAAAGTCGGTGGATGTTACAAAAGAGCCTTTCAATATATATATTACAGGGCTTGATACCACAGGCACCATTGATGTAGTATCAAGATCCGATGTTAATATGCTTGTAAGCGTTAATCCTAAAACAAAAAAAATACTGCTGACGTCAATTCCGAGAGACTATTATGTCAGACTTCATACATATCAGCAGATGGACAAGCTTACACATACTGGCATATACGGCGCGGATGAAACAATATCAACTGCAGAGGATCTTTTCGGCTGCGACATCAATTACTACTACAAATGCAATTTCACAACTGTTACAAATCTGGTTGATGCCATAGGCGGAGTTGATGTAAATTCTGATTTCACATTTGTGACCCATGGCAGACAGAATGAAGGGTACTATTTTACCGCCGGACAAAACCATCTGAACGGCGCTTCGGCCCTTGCGTTTGCAAGAGAGAGAAAATCGTTTCCTGACGGCGACAGGCAGCGTATCAAAAATCAGCAGATAGTACTGGCGGCAGTGCTTGAAAAGGTTACTTCAAGCTCTACACTGCTTACAAAATACAGCTCGATACTGAGCAGTCTTTCGGGATATATTGAGACAAATATGAGTGATACCGATATTAAGGCGATTGTAAAGATGCAGCTTGACGATATGGCCAAATGGGACATCAAAAAGATAAGCCTTGACGGTAAGGGCAGCTCGCAGCCTTGTTATTCTGCAGGCAACGCCTATGCTTCTGTAATTTTATCTGACGAAAACAGCATTGAAAAGGCAAAAGAGGAAATAGCGAGAATATTTGCGGGGATAGAATAGGGATATATTTTATAAATGAATATAAAATGCGCTAAAAGGTTTTTTCTGCAGGAAATAATGCGGCACACGCATATAATCTTGAGATTGCAATTGAAATTGTAAATCAGTGCAAAAATGAGTTTTACGATATGTTCATAGAACTCAAAGAAGAGATTGAAAAATGGCGATAACAGCAAGGCATATACTTTGATTACAGGTATATGCCTTTTGCTAAGTTGTAAAATTTATTAACCCTCTGCCTGCTCTGCTCTGTCATAGAATACGTTCTTGCTTGCAGTTGCAAGAGGAATACCGTAACAGACTCTTACGGTTTCAGACATAAGTCCAAGTCTGACAGCTGCCTTTCCGGCTGAGAATAAAACGCGGTTGTCTATTCTGTTATCTGCGGCAACCGATACGGCAGAGCCTACAGCTATACCTAGGTCTGTAACATTGAATGCGCAGTTTGCACCTGCCTTGGTCATTTCGGCACAGTTACTGAAACCGCAGTAGCCGCAGCCTTCAAGTCCTATAGGTGAATTTCTGGCGCCTATCAGCAGTATGCAGTGTGAGGTATCTACATTACCCGCATCTCTTATGAAAAACTCCTGTTCAGGATCTTTGCCTGTTTCTCTCATAGCCTCTGCCAGTCTGTCCTTGTCAGCTCCGTCAAGAATCAGGACTTCAACATTGTCCTCTCCGCAGCCCTTGGGCGCTGTTTTGGCCGCTGCAGCCATAAGCTTTGCCACCGTCATGGCCGCTTCTTTTTCGACGTCTGTACCAATATATATCATAAGTTCCTCCTTTGTATGTAAATTGCTCAGACAAATTATATATCATTCGTCTGACGATGACAATTCAATTTGCCTGATTCTGACCATCTTGCGTAAAAAACAGCCGGTTGTTGCTAACTGCTTGCTGCAGGATTTTTTGTATGATACACTTAAAAAAGGAATCGTGTAAAACATGGAAGAAAGGAGCCTGTTTATGATTTTCAAACGCGAAGTGGAGATAAGAGTGACCAGAGATTTAGAAGAACTTAACAAAATCCGAGATATTCTTTCTAAAAACGGTATTCAGACATCTGTGATTACCAATACGCATATAAATCCCGGACGTCATCACGGAGTCCCTTTTATTGACCCTGCCGCAGCGTATCAGTATCAGATTTTTGTGACCAGAAAAGACGAGAAAAAGGCCTTGGGAATCCTTTGCAGCATGTAGAGGCTGTAAAACTATCTGACGGCATGGCGGCTTCGGCCGCTTTTGAATCTGGCAGGCAGTGGGGATAATAAGGTTTGAGCAATATACCTTTCACAACGGCACAATATATTATATAAT
>CAVJEY010000127.1:0-6392 GCA_963648745.1 Christensenellaceae bacterium Phil1 | reverse complement strand
ATGTGGCGGAGATGGTGGGATTCGAACCCACGTGCCGGAATAAACCGACTAACTGATTTCGAGTCAGCCCCGTTATGACCACTTCGGTACATCTCCGTGCGTACTTTAAAAGTATAACATAATTACATTAAAAAGTATAGGTCAAAATTTCGATTATATATATATTTATATTGAACCTGTTTGTATTGGAGGAAAGCACTGTGAACAATGTATGCTTTTACAAATCGCCGGGTGGAGAAGTTCTGAAAATATCAGATGACGGCATTAATATCAAAGAAATATCTTTTGTGCAGAACGCGTGCGGCTGCTGTCTCAATGCGGCAGAAAGCAGGCTTGGCCACATGGCCAAAGAACAGCTTGCCGAATACTTTGCAGGCGGGAGAAAGTCGTTTGAGCTTCCGATTGACCCTGACGGCACGCAGTTTCAGAAAAAAGTCTGGAGGGCGCTTTGTGATATACCGTATGGCCAGCTCAGAAGCTACAGGGATATCGCGCAGGCTATAGACTGCCCCAAAGCCTTTCGTGCCGTTGGAGGCGCCAACAACAGAAACCCCATAGTTATAGTTATTCCGTGTCACAGAGTGATTTGCGCGGATATGTCGATAGGCGGCTATGGAGAAGGTATTGAAATAAAGAGAAAACTTCTGACGCTGGAAAAAAGCCTTGATATGGTGCATGAATAATTATGCATTGCTGAAGTGCGTAATACATCGAAAAAGCTCTTAATTTGAATCTGAATTCACTCTGTGAATATTTTCGATGAATAATACTGTTTTAAGCAAAACTGTGGAAAACTTATTGCCTGTGATTGGAATGAATGGAACAAGGATTGAAATTTCAATATATACGGCCGATTGCAATATGCACAGGCGATATTGGACAAAATCGTATACAATTTCGGCAAAGCTGTGGGAAAGTACGGCAGCTGTTGAAAACAGCAGGGTTTTTAATTGTGGAAAACCCAGCTGCCGATTTGATGGAACTTATTTATAATATGCATAAAACAATATATGTAATATACGAATGTTATCTGTCCGGTGTCTTATCCGTGTCTGAAGCATCATGTTCTTCCTTATAGGCCTCTGCAGCTTCTTTGTTAAACGGTTTGTATATGTCTGTTGCAAATTTCATAAATATGGTAAGCGACAGAAAAACCAGCAGGGTTGTGATTATTGCGCCGGAATAAAACCCTATGCCCAGTGCAAGCCCTATGCAGGCACAGGCCCACAGTCCCGCAGCGGTGGTAAGTCCCTCGACCTTGCGACCGCCTCCGCGCATGAGTATTGTTCCCGCTCCGAGAAATCCGACTCCCGTGACAACCTGCGCGCCAAGTCTTGCAGGGTCTGTCGAAAGCCCCATAATATCCACCATATACTGATTTGTCAGCATTACAAGAGTGGCGCCAAGGCATACAAGTATGTGAGTTCTGAAGCCTGCAGGACGCTTGTTCATCGCTCTGTTAAGACCTATGATGCCTCCGCATAAAACAGCGAGAACCAGCCTTAATGTTATTGAAAGCAGGTTTATCTCGTGCAGATTTGTGTTAAGTGCAAAATTATAGAAATCCGTCATTATATTCACCTCTGAAACCATTATACACAAGTAAATGCGAAATGGTCAAAAAAATATTAACATTTGTATATTATTTTCTTTAGAAATATTGTATTATGATTATATGTGGGATTTTTGAAACAGAAACTGATCATAGAAAGGGCGAGATTATGAAACTGAGAAGCAAAAGCACTTATTTCAAACTGGGACTTACAATATTCATATCGGGATGTGCGCTGATATTATTCTTTTTTACGGCGCAGACCGTCGGGGATCTGACAAAATATATAGGGATAGTGGCAGACGTGCTCAAGCCGTTTATAATCGGATTTGTTCTGGCATATCTGATGTGTCCTGTATATAACGCGTGTGTGAGAAGATTAAGGCACATGATGTCAAAACGGTTTACGGATCAGAAAAAGATTATGAGAGCGGCCAAGGCTGTTTCACTTGTTACAACCTTCCTGCTTCTGATTGTTATTACGGCGGGACTGCTTTACCTTGTAATTCCGCAGATGGTTGAGAGTATAGCGGGACTTGTCGTGGTTCTTCCCGACTATTTTGACAGTGTTGTGGCGTGGATGCAGACCAAGGCGCAGGTATATCCTCAGATATGGTATCCGATTGAAAACGCAGTCAACAGCAGCAACGAAAAAATCATGGAATGGCTGACAGACAAGGTGCTTCCTGCGTCAATGGATATGGTAGACAGCATATCGGCGGGAGTCGCAAGTGTAATATCGGTATTTCTGAACATACTGATAGGTCTTGTTTCAATGATATATATGCTTGGAAGCAAGGATGTTTTCACAGCACAGAGCCGCAAGCTCTGCTACGCGACAATGAAAAAAGAGCACGCAGACAGAGTTATAACAGGGGCACACAATGTCAACCACACCTTCGGCAAATTTGTAAGCGGCAACCTGCTCGATTCGCTCATAATCGGAGTACTCTGCTTTATATTCATGGCAATAATAGGCTGGCCTTATGCTGTGCTTGTAAGCGTTATAGTCGGTGTGACCAATTTCATACCGTTCTTCGGACCGTTTATAGGCGGTATTCCGTCGGGGCTTCTGCTGTGCACAGACAATATATGGACAGGAATCTATTTCGGAATATTTATAGTAATTCTTCAGCAGCTTGACGGTAATGTGATCAAGCCTAAAATCCTCGGTGAGACCATAGGACTTCCGAGCTTCTGGGTAATGTTCTCGATTGTGGTCGGAGGAGGACTGTTCGGATTTATGGGAATGATTCTGGCAGTGCCTGTATTTGCTCTCATATGGTCATATGCGGGCTACAGAATGAATCTGAAGCTTGACAGATACAATATGGCTACAGAGCTTGATGACTACATGGACAAAGACTTATATGATCTGCGGGAGGCAAAACTGTTCAGCAGATTCAGGAAAAAAACAGGAAAGGCAGAAGAAAAATCTGATGACAGCAGCGGAGATAACTGATATATTAAACAAAAAAATACCGGCATCGCGCATTATAAAGGATGCGGATATGAGCAGGTTCACATCATTTAAGGCAGGTGGCAGGGCGGATCTGCTTGTAATGCCTGCAGACTGCGATGAGCTTGCATATATCACCAGAACACTGAACGCCGGGGGTGTGCCGTATATGATAATGGGCAACGGCTCCAACATACTGGTTAAAGACGGAGGCTACAGAGGCGTTATTGTCAGAATCGGTGACGGCTTTTCGGATATACGGGCAGAGGGTGACTCGATAATTGCAGGCGCCGGCGCACTGATGTCGCAGGTGGCAAGAAAAGCCCTTGAAGCGGAGCTTACAGGCTTTGAATTTGCATCGGGCATACCCGGCAGCATCGGAGGCGGAGTTTTTATGAACGCCGGAGCCTATGGCGGTGAGATTGCAGATGTCATAGAATATGCGACAGTGCTTGAAAAAGCCACAGGCAGCATCAGAGTGATGACTGCCTCAGAGCTTGAGCTTTCCTACAGACACAGCGCGCTGCAGCAAAGCGGCGATACAGTCATCGATGTGAAGCTGAGTCTCAAAAAAGGCAGATATGGTGATATTGCAGAGGAAATGAAAACCCTCACAGCAAAAAGAAACGACAGACAGCCGGTTCAGTATCCCAGTGCGGGCAGCTTTTTCAAAAGACCTGAGGGGTATTTTGCAGGCAAACTGATACAGGATGCAGGACTTAAAGGTCTGTCTGTGGGAGGCGCAAAAGTCTCCTCAAAACATTCAGGCTTTATAATCAACACGGGAACAGCGACAGCTTCGGATATCCTCAGTCTTATGAGGCTTGTTCAGAATACGGTATATGACAGATTCGGCGTTATGATGGAGCCGGAGGTAAGAATTATAGGGGAAGATGCCTGATGGAATACAAAATGACATTTGATTATCATACGCATACGGTTTTTTCTCACGGCAAAGGGACTATAGCACAAAACGTGGAAGCAGCAAAAAACAGAGGGCTGCGGGGTATTGCCATCACCGATCACGGGCCGGGGCATCTGACCTATGGCATCAGAAGAGAGTCCGTTGCCGAAATGAGGCGCCAGATAGAAGCTCTTAAACCGCAGTACCCGGGCATGGATATATTCCTTGGAGTTGAGGCAAATATATTAAACAGAAAAAACCATCTTGATATATCACCGGAGGAATTTGGTGAATATGATTTTGTGATAGCAGGGTATCACTACGGTGTGACTCACGGTTACTGCGCATACAACTGGGCATACAGGCACAGCGGCTTCAAAAAAAAGAACCTTATTATAAAAAACACCGAGATGACGGTTAAGGCTCTGTATGAAAACAACATCAGAATACTTACTCATCCCGGAGACAAGGGACCTTTTGACATGGATGAGCTGGCAAAGGCATGTGCCGCAACAGACACTCTGATGGAGATAAGCACCCATCACAAAAACCTTACGGTTGAGGAAATCCGCATTGCTGCAAAATATGATGTTAAATTTATAATATCAAGCGATGCTCACCAGCCCTGCAGAGTGGGAGATTTCGAGGGAGGACTTGCAAGAGCTCTTGCCGCGGGACTTGATACAGACAGAATAGTAAACCTCGAAAAGGTGGAGAGGAGAGAAGACTGATGGAACTTATGATTGTTACGGGACTTTCCGGTGCAGGCAAATCCAATGCTCTTAACTGTCTTGAGGATATGGGATACTACTGCATAGACAATATGCCTCCCGCCCTTATAGGCAGCTTTATTGACCTTGCCAGAACCAACAAGCTCAATATCGACAAAGCTGCGATATGCATAGATTCACGAAGCGGGGAAGGCTACAGCGGGTTTGACCGGCAGCTCAACAAATATCTTGACACGGATTACAAAATAATGTTTCTTGAGGCTTCCGACGAAACTCTGATAAGACGTTTTAACGAAACAAGAAGAAATCATCCCCTTAACGCTTCAAGCGTTAAGGACGGCATACGCAGAGAAAGAGCTTTTCTTGCATATGCGAGAAGCATATCCAACTATGTAATAGATACATCAAATATGAAAACGGCCAAGCTCAAAGAGGTCATAAAAGACATAGTTATGACAGGAGAGGAAAAACAGACCTTCATAATCAATATACAGTCGTTCGGGTATAAGCACGGCATACCTCTTGATGCGGATATGGTGTTTGATATGAGATTTATTCCGAATCCGTATTATGTGGCCTCATTAAAAGAGCTGACAGGCAACAGCATGAAGGTTAAAAATTACGTTCTCAGACAGCAGGTTACGATAGAATTTATGGAAAAAGCTGTGCCGCTGCTTGAGGAAATGATACCTGCATATATGCAGGAGGGCAAATACCATCTCAACATAGCCTGCGGCTGCACGGGAGGGCATCACCGCTCTGTTGCCACCGCAAATGAGTTTGCCCGCATATTCAGAGAAAAAGGCTATAGAATAACACTTGTGCACAGAGATTTGTAGTGAAAGGAAATATGAAAATGATAACAGAAAACATTCTTGACCTTATAGGTAATACTCCGATAGTAAGCCTTGCGCCTTCAACAGGCATGAACATATTTGCAAAGGCGGAATTTCTCAATCCCGGAGGAAGCATCAAAGACCGCGTTGCAAAAAATATGATTGAGCAGGCCGAAAAAAGAGGAGCACTGAAGAAAGGCATGACAATAGTTGAGCCCACATCGGGCAATACAGGCATAGGACTTGCGCTGTGCGGCGTGAGAATGGGATATAACGTCATAATAGTTATGCCTGAAAACATGAGCGAGGAGCGCAAGAAGATAATCAGAGCCCTTGGGGCAGAGCTTGTGCTTACACCTGCAAAGGAAAGCCTTGACGGAGCGGTAAATGAAGTGATGAGAATAGCCTCGCAGTCGGATGAATATTTTGTGCCGCAGCAGTTTGAAAACCCCGACAATCCGAAAATTCACTATCTGACAACAGGACCTGAGATATACAGTCAGCTTGACGGCAGAGTTGACATATTTGTTTCGGGACTTGGCAGCGGAGGCACACTGCAGGGAATTACAGAGTTTCTCAAAGAAAAAAATCCTAAGCTCATAGCGGCGGCAGTAGAGCCGAAGAACGTATCTGCACTGCTTGGAGATGAGCCGGGACTTCATCAGATACAGGGCATAGGCGACGGCTTCATACCGTCAGTGCTTGACACTTCACTGATAGACGAGGTGATAACGGTTACAGACGAGGATGCCATTGAAACCACCAGAATGCTTGCAAGAAAACAGGGTCTCATGTGCGGCACATCATCGGGAGCAAACATATGGGCGTGCATGCAGATGGCTCAGAAATACGGCAAAGACAAGATAATCGCAACAGTGCTTCCCGACAGAATGGAAAGATATTTCAGTAC
>CAVJEY010000126.1:0-6415 GCA_963648745.1 Christensenellaceae bacterium Phil1 | reverse complement strand
TCCTCAATCTGCAGATAATATTCAGCTGCATCAAACAGTGCCTGCATAGGGCAAAGACCTATAACCTCTGTACCTATTACAGGAACTCCGTATCTTGCGGCTTCGTTTCTTACAAGCTCTGTAACTCTGTGAAGCGGAGTTACTGTGAAGTCTGTCATATTGATTGAAACCTGCGCGATATTTCTGTCCTCAAGCATAACGCCCATAGCCTTGACGCATTTTAATCCGCCGGAGGATTCTCTGATTATCTTGCCTATCTTTGACGCGATTTCAAGATTGTCAGTGCCAAGGTTTATGTTGTATGCAATTAGCGGAGGTCTGCAGCCTACAGCTACAACACCGCCTGTAGGGTGTATTCTCTGCCCGCCGAAATCAGGAATCCAGTCAGGATCCTTAACTTTTTCTGCCATTCCTTCAAACTGGCCTTTTCTTATCTTTGCAAGGTTTGTTCTGTGAGGAGCAGTTGCCGATCTCTCATAAAGGAATACCGGAAGATCCGCTTCCTTGGCGATTCTTGCGCCTACTCTCTTTGATAATTCAATACATTCCTCAACAGTTGCCTCTTTGATAGGAACAAACGGCATTACGTCAACGCAGCCCATTCTCGGATGTTCGCCCTCATGCTTTGTAAGGTCGATAAGCTCCACTGCTTTTTTGGCAAGCTTAACACTTGCCTCCTCGCAGGCCTCAAGGCTTCCCATATAAGTTATAACGGTTCTGTTGTGGCTTGGGTCTGACGAATAGTCAAGAAGTGTGCAGCCCGGTGTGTTTCTTATCTGATCAACACAGGCCTCGATGACTTCTTTGTTTCTGCCTTCACTGATGTTTGGTATTGATTCAATTATTTTTGCCATTTTCTCTCTCCTTATAAGCTTTGTAATATTTCATCATATAACTTTCTTGCAATAGCTTCCGCATCATCATATATTTTCTTTCCTTCGGCTTCAAAGTACGCGGCTTTTGCCTCGTCCTTGACTCCCGGAAGATTGATCTTGACATTGAGCCATGCTCCCTTGATGCCTGCCATCAGGTTCAGGATTCCAACGCCTAAATCGCTGGCTGCATTCGGATTTGATCTGCCTACCATTGTCTCTGCTGTTTTGAGTCCCTCGTAGCAGTACTGCATAGTATCAAACGGCACCTGTGTCGCAACAAGCGTGCCGTCAGCTATAGCCTGTTTTCTTGCTGATTTCTGCTCATCTGTATCCTTTGGCATTTTGAATGCTGCGGAAACAAGGTTAAAAGCCTCAGTATCCTTGTCTATGCCGTCAAACAGTTTTGCATAAAGCTCCTGTCCCTTTGCCTTTGCAGCCTTGCAGATTTCCTGATAATCGGCGTATTTTTCTTTGCCTAAAGTCAGATCCGCAACCATTACAAACAGAGCTGCGCCCTGTGCTCCCGCAAGAGCCGAAACAGAGCCGCCGCCCGGCGCCGGCGCATCGCTTTTAAGAACATCCAGATATTCATTTACTTTTAAGTCCACTAATTTCATTACATCAACTCTCCATTCTTTATTGTAGCTATTGCCAGATTTGAACCGAATCTGTAGCACAGCATTTCCATATCGGGAGCATCCCATATAACCATATCGGCTTTTTTGCCGACTTCAAGAGTCCCCACTTCCTGCTCTCTGCTGATACCGCAGGCGGCATTTACAGTCACGGCAGTCAGTATTTCCTCCGGCATCATTCTGTATTTGAGATAACCCAGATTCATTACAAACTGCAGATTAAGCGACGGACACGAGCCCGGATTGAAATCCGACGCCATGGCAACAGGTATGCCAAGCTCTATCATTCTTCTTACAGGCGCGAATGTCGCTCCAAGATAAAACGACGTGGCAGGAAGGCACATGGCCACAGTGCCGCCTTCCGCAAGGGATTTCATGCCTTTTTCGTCTATAACTATCAGATGCTCTGCCGATTTTGCCTTCATTTCTCCTGCCAGAACAGAGCCTCCGATAGCCTCTATCTCGTCTGCGTGTATTTTGAGGTCAAATCCCAGAGCCTTTGCGGCCTCCAGATATTTCTTTGACTGTTCATAATTAAACACCGAATCCTCAGTGAATATATCGGCAAATTCAGCCAGATTTTTCTCTCTGACAGCAGGGAGCATCTCTTCACAGCACAGGTCTATAAACTCGTCCGCTCTGCCTTTGTATTCCTCAGGAACTGCATGAGGTCCGAGGAATGTGGCCGCTATATCCATAGGATGATTTTCATTGAGTTTTTTTATTACCTCAAGCATCTTGATTTCGTTTTCGAGGTCAAGACCGTAGCCGCTTTTGATTTCGCAGGTGGTAACTCCCATACACATCATTTCGTCAAGAAAGCCTTCTGTTTTTTCGTAAAGCTCCTCAAAAGATGCGCTGCGTGTTTTTCTGACCGTGTCCATAATTCCGCCGCCGGCTCTTAATATGTCAAGATAACCTGCGCCTTTGAGTTTAAGCGGAATTTCGTTCTGCCTGTAGCCTCCGAACACCATATGAGTGTGCCCCTCTACAAGACCCGGCGTAACCAGCCTTCCCTCGGCATCGATAACGGTGTCCATATCCTCCTCATTTACAGGGATAATACCGTCTGCCGTTACAGCTTTTATGATGCCGTCCTCTGCGTAAACCGCCGCATTGTCAAGCTTCAGGTTTTCACCCTGCTTCTCCCCGCAGTGAGGAAAGCTTCCCACCGGAGTCTGCAGTCTGCCTATATTTTTGACAAGAAGTCTGCTCATCTGTATATTCTCCTACTTCACAAATTTATCTATCATATCATCAACCAGTTTATCATCGGCAACATACGGTATTGTAATGTGTCCTTTGCCGGCATAATTGGCATTGTATTCAACCGAGGTTGAAACCGCATTTTCGTTTCTTGCCCAGCTTCTTCTTGCAACACCGCCCATTACGTCCCACATCATTGCGGATTTAATAATGTTGTCTGTTCTCTCGGAACCGTCAAGCAGCAGTCCGAAACCGCCGTTGATTGCCTTGCCTATTCCGACGCCGCCGCCGTTGTGAAGCGCGCAAAGCGACATACCTCTTGCAGCATTGCCTGCAAAGCACTGAACAGCCATATCAGCCATTACGTTTGAGCCGTCCTTGATATTTGAGGTTTCTCTGAACGGTGAATCAGTACCCGATACATCGTGGTGATCTCTGCCCATCATTACAGGTCCTATCTTGCCCTCTCTTACCAGTTTGTTAAATGCAAGCGCTATATTTGTCCTGCCCTCGGCATCCTGATAAAGTATTCTTGCCTGTGTTCCTACCACCAGTTTGTTCTTTTTGGCATCTCTGATCCATACCCAGTTGTCTCTGTCCTGAGCTCTTCTGTCAGGGTCTATGCAGTCCATCGCAGCCTTGTCCGTGGCATCAAGATCTTCAGGCCTGCCTGACAGGCATACCCATCTGAAAGGTCCGTAGCCGTAGTCAAACAGTACAGGTCCCATAATGTCCTCTACATATGACGGCCATATGAATCCGTCTTTGTCATCGTAACCGTTCTTTGAGATTTCTTTGATGCCTGCATCATACATGGCTTTCATAAATGAGTTGCCGTAGTCAAAGAAATATGTGCCGCGCTCTGTCAGAGCCCTGATTGCCTTGTAGTGTCTGTGCAGTGTCTCGTCTACCCTGCGGCAGAATTCATCTCTGTCCTCATGCAGAAGCGCCGTTCTCTGTTCAAATGTAAGTCCTGCAGGGCAGTAGCCTCCGTTATATACATTGTGGCATGATGTCTGGTCTGAAAGAAGCTCGATTTTGAAGTTCTTTGCAACTGCGGCCTCAAGCAGATCAACTATATTGCCGTGATACGCTATTGATATTGATTCTTTTGCTGCGCGTTTTTCGTCTGCCAGTCTGAAAACCTCATCGAGGTCTTCAATTATGACATCCACCCAGCCCTGATCGTGTCTTGTCTGTATTCTTGAAAGGTCAACCTCCGCAAATATACCTACTGCATTTGCAATATTGGCTGCCTTAGGCTGAGCTCCGCTCATGCCGCCAAGACCTGATGATACAAATGTATAACCTGCAAGATCTCCGTTGGCCGGAACACCCAGCTCTTTGCGGCCTGCATTCAGTATTGTGTTGAAAGTGCCGTGAACGATGCCCTGCGGTCCTATATACATCCAGCCGCCGGCCGTCATCTGTCCGTAGTTTGCAACACCCATTTCCTCTGCGATTTCCCAGTCATCAAGGTTGTCATACATTCCGACCATGATTGAGTTTGTTATGATTACTCTCGGAGCCTCAGGCTTTGAAGGGAACAGTCCCAGAGGATGCCCCGATTCAACTACCAGAGTCTGATCCTCTGTCAGCTCCTCAAGGTATTTTTTGATCAGTCTGTACTGAAGCCAGTTCTGGCATACCTGTCCTGTTTCACCGTATGTAACAAGCTCATAAGGATAAAGTGCAACTTCAAAGTCGAGGTTGTTGTCTATCATAACCTGAAAAGCCTTGCCTGCAAGGCATTTGCCCTTGTATTCCTCTACAGGTCTGCCGTAGATTCTGCCCTCCGGTCTGTATCTGTAGGCATAGATTCTGCCTCTTGTCGTAAGCTCCTCCATAAACTCCGGCGCCAGCTTTGCGTGGAGTTCTTCGGGAACATATCTCAAAGCATTTTTCAATGCTATTTTTGTCTGTTCTTTTGTGAGTCTGAAGCCCCTGTCCGGTGCTCTTCTCTTGCTGTCGTCAAACTTCGGATATTCGGGAAGTTCGTTTCCGAGCTTGATGGTCATGGCTTTGCCTATAGTTTTGTTATCTAGCATTTTGTCCTCCTTTATTTCAATGTTACGACACTCTCAACCGCTTCGAGGATTGAGAAGTCCTTAACCATTTCATCGAATTTTTTGAGCTCATCATGCATAATTATGTCATCGTCCACAGGATCGGATACTGTTCTGATATAATCGTATGCAGCCCTGGTTGCAGGCGCAAGATTTGATATATCCGACTCTCCGATTTCCTGTCTGAGCCATATGCCCTGTGCAGCTGCCGCAAGCTCTATGCCTATTACCTTCTGTGCATTGTCAAGCACCATGGCAGCAGTTCTTGCCGAGGTTGTGCCCATCGAAACATGATCCTCCTGATTGCCCGATGACGGGATTGAGTCAACGCAGGCAGGGTGATCATAGATTTTGTTTTCGGATACCATTGATGCCGCCGCATACTGGGCTATCATAAATCCTGAGCATACTCCGCCGTGTTTGGTGAGGAATGCAGGAAGTCCCTCTGAAAGCTGAGGATTGATAAGACGCTCTGCTCTTCTTTCGGACACATCGGCAAATTCCGATATCGCCATCTTGAGGAAATCAAATGCGAGGGCCATCGGCTGTCCATGGAAATTGCCGCCTGAGATAACCTCATCATCATCCGGAAATACGATAGGGTTGTCTGTCACCGCGTTAATCTCTCTTGATACAGCTTCATACACATATTTTATTGCATCTCTTGAGGCGCCATGTATCTGAGGTATGCATCTGAGTGAATACGGATCCTGTACCTTTGACGGCTGCACCTCAAATGCGTTTTTGGAGCCCGCAAGCAGTGTTCTTAAGTTTTCGGCCGCGTCTTTCTGACCCTGATGTCCTCTAAGGTCATGCACCTTGTGATCGTATGCCTTGGTAATGCCGTGAAGCGCTTCTGCTGTCATTGCGGTTGCAATATCCGCTGTTTTCATCAGATGCATTGCATCCCAGAGCACATTGACTCCCACTGCTGTCATCATCTGAGTACCGTTGTTAAGAGCAAGTCCTTCTTTTGCGGCAAGCACGACAGGAGTGATTCCCTCTTTTGCCATTGCATCTGCTGCAGGAACTGTGTCGCCTTTGTACTCAACATCTCCAAGGCCTATAAGGGCGAGGGCTATGTGAGACAGCGGCGCAAGGTCTCCCGATGCCCCAAGAGAGCCTTTTTGAGGAATTACAGGATGTATTCCGGCATTGAGCATATTTATCATTGTCTGTATGGTTTCAAGTCTGATTCCGGAATTGCCTCTTGAAAGAGCGTTGCAGCGCAGAAGCATTGCCGCCCTGACATATCTGGTTTCGTAAGGCTCTCCCATAGCGCAGGTATGGGATATTATGAGGTTCTTCTGAAGCTGCTCCGCTTCCTCTCTTGAAATAACGACGTTTGCAAATTTGCCGAAGCCTGTTGTCAGCCCGTATATGACCGCACCTTCTTCAAGTTTTTTTTCTATATAGTTTCTGGCTTTTATAACAGCCTCTTTTGCTTCCGGAGCGATTTCGACCTTCTCGTATCCGCGGCAGACGCGGATTACTTCTTCTACGGTAAGGTCACGCCCGTTAATAATTACTGCCATTTTGTTCTCTCCATTTCTTTATTTTTATTCATAAACAAGTATGATTATTCGTTATATTTTTTGGCAGACACGCCTCTATTATTATATCCTATAACGCC
>CAVJEY010000125.1:0-6474 GCA_963648745.1 Christensenellaceae bacterium Phil1 | reverse complement strand
GGTGGATTTGAACAGTCGGTTTAATGTGGATCGGCTGTTTTGTTATGGGATAAAAAAGTATAGGGAAGGAGTGTATAATTCCCTGAACAGGGTGGTTTGCCGTGCAAAGGGGATTTTAAGCGATTGCCGTTTCTATTATAAGTTTTTTGTAGATGAAACACGCAAATGGTAGTATAATATATAGATAATATTGCAGGAGGATACGATGCTTAAAGATAAAACAGTGGTATTAGGTATTACAGGCAGTATTGCCGCATACAAAATGGCTTCAGCTGCCAGCAGTCTCAGGAAGATGGGAGTAAACGTCGAGGTTATAATGACTGAAAATGCAACGCAGTTCATAACCCCGATGACCTTCGAGGCAATCACAGGCAACAGATGTATTGTAGATACCTTTGACAGGAATTTTGACTTTAACATTGAACATATATCATTAGCCAAAAAAGCAGACCTGTTCATGGTTGCGCCGGCTTCGGCAAATATAATAGGCAAGATTGCAAACGGTATTGCAGACGATATGCTTACAACAACATTTATGGCCTGCACCTGCCCGAAGCTTATAGCGCCTGCAATGAACACCAATATGTATAATAATAATATTCTGCAGGACAATCTGCGCAGGTGCCGGAACTACGGCATCAGAATAATAGAGCCTGCAAGCGGCCTTTTGGCCTGCGGTGACAGCGGCAGAGGCAAGCTTCCGGAGCCTGACCTGCTGGTTGAGCATATATTGAGTGAAATACAGTATGCCAAAGACCTGAGAGGCAAAAAAGTGCTGGTTACGGCAGGTCCCACTATGGAGGCGATAGACCCTGTACGATATATAACAAATCACTCAAGCGGCAGAATGGGCTATGCCATAGCAAGATGCGCAGCCTACAGAGGCGCGCAGGTTGTACTTGTAACAGGCAAGACTCACATAGAGCCTCCGATTTTTACTAAAGTTATAAATGTTACAGATGCAGAATCTATGTACAATGCTGTAATGAGCGAAATAGACGACTCCGATATCATAGTTATGGCGGCGGCGGTTGCAGACTATACTCCTGCAGAGGTAAGCGATGAAAAGCTCAAGAAAAAAGAAGGAGATATGTCTGTAAAAATGAAACGCACCAGAGATATTCTCAAAGAAGCGGGAAAGATCAAAAAAACGAATCAGTATATATGCGGATTTGCGATGGAAACTCAAAACCTTATAGAGAACGCAAAAGCAAAGCTTGCAGCCAAAAATGCGGATATGATTGTTGCAAACAGCCTGAGGACAGAGGGCGCGGGCTTTGGAACATCAACCAATGTGGCTACACTGATTAAACCTGAGGAAACAAAACAGCTCCCTATAATGAGCAAGGATGAGCTTGCGGAAATAATACTTGATCAGGCAGTATGCGAAGCCTGACAAAGAGGTGACATATGAACCGAAAAAACTGTATGGCGGCTCTGTCTGCCGTTCTTGCGGCGGTGTTTTATGCGATTAATATTCCGGCATCAAAGTTACTGCTTGAAAGTATAGAGCCTGTTATGCTGGCTGCAGTCCTGTATCTTGGCGCAGGCACAGGTGTAGGCATCATATATGCTGCAGGGAAGAATAAAACAGCGGGAACTTCTCAGAACAGCAGTCTTAACAGAGGCGATCTGCCTTATGTGCTGGGGATGATTCTGCTTGACATAGCAGCTCCGGTATGCCTTATGTACGGACTTGGTGCAACAACAGCTGCAAATGCTTCGCTTCTTAACAACTTCGAGATAGCCGCAACCGCGGTTATAGCCCTTGCGGTTTTTAAGGAGGCGGTGTCTGTCAGGCTCTGGATTGGAATTGCCCTTATCACCGTATCGAGCATGATTTTGTCATTTGAGGATATGTCGAGCCTGCAGTTTTCGTGGGGTTCCCTGCTTGTGCTGCTTGCAGCGGTATGCTGGGGCTTTGAAAACAACTGCACCCGCAGAATATCATCAAAAAACACATATCAGATAGTTATGCTCAAAGGCATATTTTCGGGCTCAGGTTCTCTGGTGATTGCACTGGCAGCGGGAGAGAAGCTGCCGGATACAGGTGCTGTTTTAGCTGCACTAATACTGGGCTTTGTATCATACGGGCTGAGCATTTTTTTATATATCAGAGCGCAGAGCAGACTCGGAGCGGCAAAGACAAGCGCATATTATGCGATAGCGCCGTTTGTCGGGGCATTTTTATCATTTGTGTGTCTGCACGAGGCACTGTCTGTAAACTATTTTACAGCCCTTGTCATAATGCTGGCAGGCTCAGCAGTGGTTGCCATAGATACGATTATGGTAAACCATACACATATGCACACCCATATTGTGACTCACACTCATGACGGAAGCACACATACGCATATAATTGAGCACTCGCACGACCACAGGCATATGATAGACGGCAGAGTGCATGAGCATACGCATCGCGGTGAAACAGCAATTCATTAATATATAATAGATTTGGAGAAAATATGAGAAAAATACTTGTAAGCGCGTGCCTTTACGGTCACGCAGTCAGATATGACGGCAGGGCAAAACGCCTTTCAGATGATATTTTTGAGAAATGGCAGCAGGAGGGCAGGCTTATACCGGTATGTCCTGAGGTTGAAGGCGGCCTGTCTGTCCCGAGAGCGCCTTCGGAAATTATCGGGAACAGGGTTGTTAATTCCGAGGGCAGAGATGTTACATCCGAATATGCAAAAGGCGCGGAATATGCGCTTGCTCTTGCTGATGAGGAGCAGATAGCCTTTGCGGTTATGAAAGAGGGAAGTCCTGCCTGCGGCAGCAGCAGAATTTATGACGGCAGCTTTACGGGAACTAAAATTTCCGGTCAGGGCAGGGCTGCAGGACTTCTGCGGCAAAACGGCTATGAGGTTTTTAACGAGCTGCAGCTTGAGCAGGCACAGGCGCTTCTTGATGAAATCGAAGAGGAAGATGAACTGGGAGAGTTTCTGTTCAATATACAGGTTTAGGTTCTAATTTGTCCACCCGCTAAATATTATTTACTATGTTTAACAGGAGGACAGCTATGAGATACAGAAGAAACAGATACAATAGGAGAAGACCGCCTGCAAGAGGCAGGAACGAACGAATAGGCTTCAATGCAGTGCTGCTTATACTTACGGGAGCGGTGATTGCAGGCTATCTTACCACAAGGTTTGTGCTTTATCCGATACTGGGGTTTGAATTTCCCTCGCTTGAAACCATATGGGACAAATACCGCCCGGCTGTTTCCGAGGATAAGGACAGTGATAAGGACAAGACAGATGACAGTAAAACAAAGACAAAGAAGCAGGAAACAATCGTTGAAGATGATGCGGACACCTCAGAAGAAGGCTATGTGATACAGTTTGGCAGCTTTTCGACAAAAGATGCCGCAAAGGAGCGTGTGGCAGAGATGGAATCAGAGGGAGTTAAGACATCGGTGATAAAAAAAGATGATTACTACAAAGTTGTAGGTGAGACATTCAGTACAAAAGACAAGGCAAAAACCGCTATGGCTGATATTGACTATGACGGCTCGTTTGTCACAGAGGCAAAACAAGGAGATTAATAATGATACCTTTATCCACAAGAATGAGACCTGAAAGGCTGGAGGAATTTGCGGGACAGACCCATTTCCTCTACAAAGGCTCTCTGCTTTACAATTCAATCAAAAACAAAACCTTTGACTCTGCGGTGTTTTTCGGACCTTCTGGTACAGGCAAAACAACCCTTGCCAGAATTGTCGCAAAGGAAATGGACGCGGGGTTTGTTGAAATAAATGCATCGACAACAGGCACCAAGGAACTCAAAGAGCTTATCGAAAAAGCAAAGCTCAGATTTTACGGACTGCAGCAGGAAACCACATATGTCTATGTGGATGAGTTTCACAGATGGAACAGGCTGCAGCAGGACTCGCTTCTCAAAGCTCTTGAGGAGGGTGTGATAAAATTTATAGGGAGCACGACCGAAAATCCGTATTTTTCAATAAACAACGCAGTGCTCAGCAGAGTTCGCAACATATATGAATTCAAAAGGCTTTCGGCTGATGATCTTATGAAAATCCTGCAAAACGCCATTAACGATAAAGATAAAGGCTTTGGAAATCTGAATATCAGATATGACGAAAAAACACTCAGAACACTTGCCGAGATGGCAGGAGGAGATGCAAGAGTTGCTTTGGATACACTGGGCTTTATAATTGACAACTCATCAGGTGAGCCTGCACTGACAGATGCGCTGATAACAGAAGCCATGCAGAGGCAGACTGTGTTTTATGACAAAAGTGAGGACAAGTACAATCTGCTGTCGGCTCTGCAGAAATCCGTAAGGGGCAGCGATCCGGATGCGGCTGTGCATTACCTTGCAAGGCTCATTGAGGGTGACGGGGATATAAAGATGATAGGCAGACGGCTGCTTGTTATGGCAAGCGAGGATATAGGCATGGCATATCCGAGCGCAATATCCATAGTAAACGCCTGTGTTCAGGCGGCGCTGATGGTGGGGCTTCCCGAAGCAAGAATCAATCTTGCGCAGGCAGTGATACTCCTTGCCTCATGCCCTAAATCAAACTCAGCAAGCGCGGCTATTGATGCAGCGTCAGCAGACCTTAACCGCCGCAGGATAGATGATGTGCCGCCTCATCTCTGTGATTCTCACTATGGCGGCGCAGTTAAAAGAGGGCACGGCATCGGATACAAATATCCTCATTCCTACGGCGGCTATGTAAAACAGCAGTATCTTCCGGACAATCTTTACAGAGAAGGAGTCAGATACTACAAGCCTACCGAGAACGGAAGCGAGGGCGCATTCAAAAAATTTTTAGAAGGACTGGACAGGCTTTATGAAAAAGATAACAAGGGCTGATTATTCCGGCTTCTGCTTCGGAGTCAAAAGAGCTCTCGAAAAAACATATGATGCGATTGCAGCCCAAAAAGAAAACGAAGAAATATATACAAAAGGCCCGCTTATACACAACAGAGCCGTTACGGATGAACTCCGGAAAAAAGGCGTAGGAATAATAGAAAGCTTAGATGAGGCCGGGGAGCGTGCCACAGTTATAATCAGATCACACGGAGAGCCCGAAAGCTTTTACAGGGAAGCAAAAGACAGGGGAGTGAAGCTGATTGATGCCACCTGTCCGTTTGTCGAAAAAATACATACGCTCGTCAAAAAAGCTCATGATGACGGATATACCGTGGTTATAGCAGGTGATAAAAATCACCCTGAGGTTATAGGGATTAACGGCTGGTGCGATAACAGCGCCATAGTGGTTGAAACAGCAGATGAAGCATCAGGAATAACATCCGGCAGGGTTTTTGTTGTGGCACAGACAACGGTGACGGAAGAAATATTCGATGAGGTATGCCGGAATATAAATGCTGAGGAGTGTGTTGTCAGAAACACCATATGCAATGCGACCAGAAAAAGACAGGACAGCTGCGTTGAGCTGGCAAAAAAATCAGACATAATGGTAATTATAGGGAGTAAAAACAGCTCAAACACTCAAAAACTATACAATGTATCAAAAAAACATTGCCCAAAAACCTATTTTGTTGAAAATATCGAAGATTTACCATTGAAACAGATAGAAAAATGTAATAAAATAGGTATTACGGCAGGTGCTTCGACGCCTGAACGTATTATTGAGGAGGTTATTTCTATAATGTGTGAAATCACTAAAGAAACAAATTTGATGAATGACTTTATGGATGAAATTGAAAAGTCATTAAGATTACCAAGAGGCGGAGAAATCGTAAATGGTAAGGTACACCAGGTTACTGAAAACGAAGTTATAGTTAATCTAGGCTGTAAAAAAGACGGAATCATTCCGAAGGAAGAAGTTTCTCTTGAAGAGGGACAAAAATTAGCAGATGTATTTGCAGAAGGAGACGAAGTTCAGGCTAAGGTTATTAAGACTGATGACGGTGACGGCGGCATCTTACTTTCAAAGAAAAAGTTAGAAGTTAACGAGCATTGGAATGAGATTAATAATGCTTTTGAAAATAAAGAATTGGTTACTGTGAAGATTACAAGAGCCGTAAACGGCGGCGTAATCGGCGCATACAAAGAAGTTACCGGCTTTATTCCTCTTTCACAGCTTTCAGACAAGTATGTTGAAGATCCTGCAGAATTCATCGGACAGGAAATGGAAGTTAAAATCACAAGAGTTGACCAGAGAAGAGGCAAAATCGTATTCTCAAGAAGAGCTGTTCTCAACGAAGAAAAAGAAAAGAAACTGGCTGAAATCTGGGCTAACATTCATGTTGATGACATCGTTGAAGGTAAGGTAATGAGATTTACCGACTACGGCGCATTTGTTGATATAGGCGGTATTGACGGACTTCTTCACATTTCAGAGATTTCATGGGGCAAATTAAGACATCCTCAGGAAGTTCTCCAGATTGGCGACATCATTAAAGTTAAAGTTCTTTCGATGAACGAAGAAAAAGGCAAGATTTCACTGGGTCTGAAGCAGACTATGCCTGAACCTTGGTC
>CAVJEY010000124.1:0-6483 GCA_963648745.1 Christensenellaceae bacterium Phil1 | reverse complement strand
ATCGCCCAGATACTTGTGCATATCAAATGATGCGTTTTCTGATATTTCAGTGATGCAGGCCGCTATATTGGAGCAGTGGTCGGATATTCTTTCGAGATTTGTAAGAATGTCGGACAGCACAAACCCGTGATCTATGGTACATTCGCTTTTTTGAAGCCTCAGTACGTGGTGGAGTTTTATCTGCTCTACAAGTATATCTATGGTCTGCTCCAGAGGCTCTACAAGAGCTGCCTTGTCAAGGTCGTTTTCAGTGAAAGCATCGTATGCCAGATCCGTAATTTCAGATACCGCATTTTTTAATATTGAAATCTCGTGTTTTGCCTCATCTGAGAACTCAATATGCTTGCTGTGTATTTCTTCGGCGGATTCCACAATGTTTACGGCATGGTCGGATATTCTTTCAAAATCGCCTATGAGCTTGAGAAGCTTTGTTATTTTGTGATTTTCAGTTTCAGATACATCTTCTCCGGAGAGCTTTACAAGATATGAGCCTATGGCATCTTCGTAAACATCGGCATCTTTTTCATATTTTCTTACGGTTTTTGCAGTGCCGGCATCGTAATTTCTGAGAAGCGGCATTGCTGTTTTAATTGCGCTTATTGAAGTATTTGCCATATCTGCGGTTACGGTTTCGGCACGGTCAAGGGCCACTGATGGAGTAACAAGCAGTCTTTCGTCAAGCAGAGAAGCTTCTTCTCTGGAAGGAGCGTCTTTTATAGTCAGTGTTGCCAGCTTTCCGAGCATACCTCCAAACGGCAGCAGCATCATAGTACAAAGCAGATTGAACAAACTGTGTATAATCGCTATTCCGACCTGATTTGCCTGCATATCCACGAATGCAAAATCCACAAAAGCATTAACGGCATAAAACAGAATCAGAAGCACAATTGTGCCGATTATATTGAAATACAGGTGAACAAATGCAACACGCTTGGCGTTTTTGTTTGCGCCTATGGATGATATGAGTGCTGTAACGCAGGTGCCTATATTCTGCCCCATGATGATAGGAATTGCAGAAGCGTAGCTTACTGCGCCTGTGGTTGACAGCGCCTGCAGGATGCCCACTGATGCAGATGAGCTCTGTATTATTGCCGTAAGCAGCGCGCCTGCCAGAACGCCCAGAACAGGGTTTGAAAATACCGTGAGAATATTTGTGAAGCCCTCAACGTCTTTGAGCCCCGAAACAGAGCCTGACATTGCTTCCATACCGTACATAAGTACGGCAAATCCCAGCAGTATCATACCTGTATCTTTTTTTTCGGTGTTTTTTACAAACATATAGAAGATTATGCCTATAAGCGCAAGAACCGGAGTAAACGATGACGGTTTCATAAGCTGAATTATCATGCTGTCGCCGCTTATGCCTGTCAGACTCAGAATCCATGCAGTTACGGTGGTTCCCACGTTGGCTCCCATTATAACGTAGATGGACTGTTTGAGAGTTATGATTTCAGAGTTTACAAGTCCGACCAGCATTACAGTGGTGGCAGATGAACTCTGTATGATTGATGTTATACCAAGACCAAGACCAAAGCCTTTGATAGGGTTGTCCGTTATTTTGCCGAGAACGGTATTAAGCTGACCGCCCGCTTTTTTTTCGAGGGCATTGCCCATAACCTGCATACCGAACAGGAAGAGCGCAAGTCCGCCTACAAGTGATAAAAAATCAAAAATATTCATCAGTCACCTCCGTATATCATATATCAGAGCACATGATATACGGCAAATGTGAAATTTTAATTACGGGTTGTGTTAAATCTGTGTAAAATAAGCGGCGGACTATTTGAATTGAAGGGAGATGGAAGTGCCGATGCCCGGAGTGCTGTCTGTTTTTATATCTGCGTTGTGATACATTGCGCCGTGCTTGACTATGGAAAGTCCGAGTCCTGTGCCTCCGACCTCTTTGGAATGACTCTTGTCAACTCTGTAAAACCTTTCAAATATGCGGCTCTGCTGATCTGAAGGAATGCCTATGCCGTCATCTCTGACCGTAAGCTGTCTGTCTGATACGACAACCTCGGCGTGTCCTCCGGCGGAGTTGTATTTTATGGCATTGTCACAGAGGTTTGAAATTATTTCGTCAAGTATGCGGCGGTTGCCGTCAACATAAGAGCTTTTGCCTGAAACAGTAAGAGTCACGCCGGCTTTTTCGGCAACGGGCGCAAGCCTTGAGGTTACTTCGGAAGCAACCTGAAAAAGATCGACAGGCTCTTTGTCATAAGGAATTTCTCCGCCGTCAAGCTGTGAAAGCCTGATTATATCGTTTACAAGGGTTATGAGGCGCTGAGCCTCTTTGTATATGTTGTCTGCGAATTTCACAGAGGTGGTTTCATCTGCAAGTCCGTTTTTGATAAGCTCTGCAAATCCCGAAATAGATGTAAGCGGGGTTTTGAGCTCATGGGAGACATTTGAAGTGAATTCACGCCTCAGAACCTCTCTTTTTTCTTTTTCGGTTTCATCAATTACCATTATGACAAGACCTTCTTTTTCGCCCTCGTGAATTACGGGTGCGGCTATCACCTCGCAGTATATATCTCCGATATGCATGGTACAGGAGCTGCGTTTTCCCTCAAGTGCGGACAGAACAGTATGTCTGAATCTGTAATCCCTGCTTAAGTCAAGCACATGAAAAGGACTGCCTTCCCCGGCAAAGCCAAGGAGCTTCAGAGCGCTGTGGTTGCAGGAAAGTATTTCGGCTTTCGGATTGGTTATAATCATGCCCTCGCTCATGCTTTCCATTGTGGCGTTAAGCTGCGCCTGCTGCAGTTTGAGGCTGTCTATCTGCGACAGTATTTTCTGGCTTTGAGATTTGAGCCTTGCAACCGCAGGTTTCAGTTCATCATAGATTTCTTCTCTGTCAGGGGTGTCAAGCTCTATGTTTTCAAGAGGCTTTACGATTCTTGATGACAGCCTGAAAGCTATAAGGGTGCTGAGGATAAGGGCAAATGCAAGAATCAGCAGGATTGCTCTGCTCATGCCTTTGAGAACGGTTAAAAATGTGTACTGGTTTGAGGAAACTCTCAGGACAGTACCGTCATTAAGCCGCAGGGCATAATATACGGTCTGTACCGACAGTGTGCCTGAGTTTCTGACAGCTGTTCCGAAGCCATTTGACATAGCCTCTTTTATTTCCTCGCGGTTAAGGTGGTTTGCCATTTCGGAGGCATCGGCTCTGCTGTCATACAGCACATCGCCGGTTTTGTCTATCCATGTCAGCCTTGTTTCGTCTGCGGAAATACTGTCAAGATAGTCTGTGCCGCAAAGTTTAAGACCGGCTGCCGCGCATGCAGCCTCCTGACCGAGCTCTGTTTCGAGCTGCCCGCTGAAATATTTGTATGAGGCATTGAGGGTAATGCCTGTTGATGCGATTACAAAGCACAGTATTGCAATCAGAGTGTTTCGGAATATGCGTATTTTCATCTATCTGTCCCCGATTCTGTAGCCGACTCCGCGAATTGTTTCTATCAGGCTGCCTGCGTCAGACAGCTTGTGCCGGAGCGTCCTTATATGCACATCGACGGTGCGGTTTTCACCGTCAAAATCATAGCCCCATATGTGCTGCAGTATCTGATCTCTGCTCAGTACCATGCCTTTGTTTTCAAACAGGTATTTAAGAAGCTCGAATTCCTTGTAGGTAAGAGCGGTTTCACTGCCGGATACTGTCACCGTATGCTTTGAAACAGACAGGCACAGCGGGCCTGATGTATAGGTTCTGTCCTGAACGGAAACAGAGCTTCTGCGAAGCACCGCCTTGACTCTTGACACCAGCTCCATAACGCCGAAAGGCTTGGTGATGTAATCATCGGCTCCGGCATCAAGGGCTGTAACCTTGTCAAATTCACTGCCTTTTGCCGTAAGCATTATAACGGGGATGTCAGCGGTTGCATCTTTGCCGCGCAGCTTCGAAAGCACCTGAAGCCCGTCCTCTTCGGGCAGCATGACATCAAGGATTACAAGCTCCGGAAGGGCTTTGGAGACAGCTTCCCAGAACAGAGAGGGAGCTGCAAAGCCGGTTGCCTCGTTTCCTGTCACGTTCAGTGAGTAGCATACAAGCTCGCGTATGTTTTCGTCGTCTTCAAGTAAGTAAATCATAATATTTCTCCGTAATTTATAAGCTGTGTATATTATAGACCAAAAAAATACCGATTGCATCTTTTTTGTTTTGTATATATGATAAAATTACAGACAGAGAGGGGAAAGCCTATGAATGATATATTTACGCAGCAGCCTGATATAGTGACTGCAGGTACGGATTTTATAATAAGCCTGATGGCGGCAGCTTTTGGATATATGACATACAGAAAACATACAGGCAGGGGCGCTGTCTGCAAAATGAGTATTATGATGTTTGCAGCTGTGTCTGCGGCAGGAATTGCGGGAGCAGTGCTTCACGGTCTTGTCGCAGTTTGCCAAAGCTTTGCGGCAGAGCAGGTGATAAGAACGCTTACGGCTGCGTGCCTTGGCGGCATAGCGGTGCCTGTGGTATATATCTGCGCGTATTGCGCATCGGGTAAAAAATATGCTGCAGTCTATGGAAAAGCGGCTGTGATACTGCTGGTACCTGCTGTGATATCTGCGGCAGTGTCGGCAGCGGAGGGAGGCAGGGCTTTCGGTCCTGTGTATATTTATGCCGCAGCCTGTCTGTTGTTTGCCGCAGGCAGCGGAATTTACTGTGTGCTGTCGGGAAAGGAAAGAGAGATGGTGTGGTTTCTGGTATGTATTGCCGCGGCAGTAACCGGGCTTCTGGTTCAGAATCTGATTGCAGAGGACAAAACACTGAATCTGATACTGCAGTTTAACCGTTCGGGGCTTGCACACCTTGCTGTGATAGCGGCAATGCCTCTTGTATACATATGGTGCGACAGAATCATATCAGAGTACAGGTGATATTACAGATGGCTGTTACTCCTCGGAGGCAAGCCATTTTTTTCTTGTTTCGTCACAGGAAAGCTGCTCATCTGAAATTCTGCCGCAGTATTCCCTGCAGTAGCAGGCAGTACATTCGTGTACTGAATTTTCAAGCTCTATCAGATTGTCTATTGTCAGATTGCGTATGCGTTTTTCGTAATTGGTCATAATACCGCTCCTTTGTTTTGGCTCCCTGTTACCGCTATTATACCACCTTGCAGAAGGTATAATCAATACAAATCCAACTGTAAGGGGAAACGAAATGAAAATAATTATAAACAGGCGCTTTGCGGAAAACCTGATTGCTTTGAGAGTAGACCGTGGCCTGTCGCAGTACAAGCTTGTAGAGAAGATGCAGCTTCTTGGAAGCACTATCTCAAGAGGCACTTATTCAAAGATAGAGCTTGCTTCAGGCAATCTGAAAGTTTCGGATCTCGTGGCGCTGAAGCGGGTATACGGTGTAGACTATGAGAAATTCTTTGAAGGAATCAGCGCAGACGAAAAAGAAAATGAATAAAAAGACTGGAAAACTCCCCGAAAATTATGCATCGGGGAGTTTTAAAATTATTGTCTGGACGATTTTTTGACAGCAATCACAAGGCCTGCTGTCATTTCTGCAACTGACAGTCCCAGGAGAACACCTGAAATGAAATCTTTTATGTTTGAGCCGCCTGTGGCTGCTGACAGCGCGCTGCTCGCAATGCCGAGGACTATAAGCACAGCGCCTGAAAGAACCTGCCGCTGACGCTCCAGTTCCTGTGTGCGTCGAAGCAAATCAAGAATCTGACTGTCATCATGGATATTTATATTATTTCTGACATCATCTTTGCCGTTCATCAGTTCTGCAAGTGTAATATGCAGCGCTTCACATAGCTTTTGAATAATGCTGTAATCCGGCATACATCTGCCGTTCTCCCATTTTGAAATTGTTTTGTTTGATACACCGAGCACCTCCGCCAGCTGCTCCTGTGTGAGGTTTAACGTGCGGCGCTTTTGTGCGATGTAATTTCCTGTTGCTGCATGGTTCATTTTGAATACCCCCTGTTTTCAGTCTGTCTAATAATAGCACAGCCTAAAAAAATCTCTATCCCCTGTGAGTAGATTTTAAGGGAAATGTACGGAGATATCTGTAAATCGATATTTCCTGCATTATAAAAAACACGGCAAGTGATGGATTTATCAATTGCCGTGTCCGACGATGGTGAGGGTAGAGGGACTCGAACCCCCAACCTGCGCATTCGTAGTGCGTTACTCTATCCATTGAGCTACACCCCCGCATTCGTACAACAACTATTATACAAAACAGCGGCGGTATTGTCAAAGAGATTTTGAGCATTTGCAGGATTTTTTGGTGTTTTTTTTGGTGTTTTTTGGTGTTTTTCACTTGCGGATCGGGTAGGGCAATCGCTTAAAACAGAAGCATAACTGAGCAGGAAACAGTGTACCTTATACGTGGTATTCGGTTTTCTGTTTTTATTTTTTGCTCTGAAATATTAAATTCCCTGATAAAGGTGATTTGTATACTCGGAGAGTGATTCCAATGCAGTGATTGCAACGGGTACAGGGCTATATAGC
>CAVJEY010000123.1:0-6520 GCA_963648745.1 Christensenellaceae bacterium Phil1 | reverse complement strand
CCTGCATATATGCAATGCCTCCCAGAACAGATCCCAGAAGAAGCACTGCCGGTATGCATATCAGCACTAAAGTCCGAATGTGTAGTTTTTTAGTTTGTTTTTCACCGTATTCCAATAAAACCCCATCCTTTCTTCAGTTAATCAAATATATTTTCTTTATGAGCAGCATCATTAATCCAGCCGTTCATATTGCTTTTCTCCGTATTTGTGCAGGTGACTTCTGCACCTGTGCTTCCAACCGGAGTCACCGCCACAGCAGTATTCGTCAAACAGTCATCTGCAGCTGTCACTGCATAGGACACCGTATATTCGGCGCTGTACCGATATGCCCAGGTTTCATCCTCTGTCACAGAATATATTCCTGCAGGCAGAAGCAGTGTCACGCTGCCGGTAGCGGCAGTGCCGTCCTCTGCAGCCAGGCAGGTAAGAGAAACCGTCTGAGTTTCTTCAGTTTCCCTGTTAGTAACAGTAAACAGAAATGACTCTCCGGCAAGCTCTGTGCCGCCTCTTTTTTCAATTGTCAGCGCTGAGGTAATGGCAAATACAGCATCGCCCTCTGCATCGGTCTGCTCCGTACCCATCAGCTTTGCTGCCGAGTTGTCGTCAGGATAGAGAGTCACAAGGATATTTTCCTGCCCTTTGCCGGCAGCAGTGGCCGCGCCTCCGTTACCTGTCCACACGGACTTTTCTGCATGAACGGTAACAGACGGCTGACAGTAAGGCTTATCCCCGATGAAATAGGCGCTGACGGTATCGGTAGTGCTGTCAAATCTGCCGCCAAACAGCATTTCATCATAGGCCTCGCTCTTGCTGTCTTTTGCAGACATCGACCATACAACCGGGTACAGATGCATTTCCCTGCCGGCTTCGGTATCCTCTGAAATACATTTGCTTATGATGTTACTGCTGCAGAAGTCCCCGTATTCCACCTGTTTTCCATCCGACTTAATCCATATCCATGTTTCAAACACCTGACAGTCGGTCAAGCCTTCATGCAGAGCAGAAATCGCATCCGGGAAATAAGGAACGGATACGGCAACAGCGTTTCCGCTTTCATCTTTAACAATATTGCCGTCTGCATCTTTCAGAGTTTCCTGCTTTTCAAAAGGATGGTCATCATCTTCGTAAATATAGTCTGTTGCAAGCACCTCGCCGTTCTGATTGTGGTAAACAACCTTGTATACCTTCAGATACCGCGCGGTATATACCACCGGCTCATAGGGCGAATCACCTGTAAGGCGGTAGCTGCTGTCCGTGGAAACAAGCCTGTCTTTGGTGTACTCACTGTCATCTGTCAAACTGTCAGACGGAATATCTCTGTACCAGCCATAAAACTTATATCCCTCAACCTCCGTGGCTGCTGCCCTGGTCTGCAGGCTGTCAGCGGCGCTGCGGTCCACCTTGCGGATGGTGCCCGGATCAATGCCCTTTTTTGTCAGTTCATCATCAATATTGGAATTGACCTTTATGCGGATATTGATATACACCGGCCACAGCTCCATGGAATGGCTTACTGATGTCCCGTCATCTGCGAAGTGATAGATATTGTCCAGCTTATCGTATGTCACAGCTTCATCCTCCCCTGCATTATAAGCGAGATACAGGCTGTTTTCCGGCACCTGCTCAGTCCAGCCGGCGAAAAGGCAGTTGTCTAAAGCCCTGTTACTGTCCTGCACAGCAGGCAGCGGAGTATTACGAATAGGTTCATACTGATTGTATATCTGTGTAACCATCTCATCTGTACCGTTCTGATGGAATATAACTGCATAAGGCTGATAACAGGCCGTAAACAGGTAGCTGTGCCCCGGCTGAATATTATCATATGAAAATTCACCGGTTTTAAGGTTACCTGTAAGCTCTGTTTCCTCTCCTCCGTCTGCAGAAACGGTCATGCGCAAAAGCTCATAAAAGCCCTCTTTGTTGCCCGGCAGAGGTGTATCCGTATCCGCCTGCAATCTGATGGTCTGCGTACCGTTATCTCCTGCTGCTGTTACGGTATAAGCGGGGTCATCCGGCACGGTCAGGCTTTCGCTCTTAGCAGCGGAAAGGTTGGTGGTAGTCGTGATTTTGCCCAGCGGTACATAAACAGGGTAAAGCTCCATGGTGTGTTCCACCGGCGCGTCATCTTTCAATGTGTATGCCCTGGCTCTGTCAGCAGAGGAAGATACATACTGCGGTGCGCCATCGATGCTTTCACCGCTGGAAATGTCAAAGACATAGGCGCGCTCGTAATCTGCCATCTTTGAAATTTCCGCCCAGCCTGCAAAGAAGTAGCCGTCAGCGACCGGATCTTCGGGTGCGGTACCGCGCTCGGAGGTGGCAAAGGTAACAGATGTCTCTGCCTTCTTTTCATATGTGGTATAGGAAGTCTTATCCGGATTGCCAAACAGCTCAGACTGATAGCGCCGGGTCAGCGTGACCTCCTTATCGCCGCTCTGATAGGGATAGTCCTCTCTTGTCAGTGTTTCCGCTGCAATGAGCGTACCGTCAGGCTGATGGAAGTTGACATCCGCGGTAATGTGCGCCGTATAATAGTATGTATAGTTTCCGTTAGCCTGCAGCTGCTCGTCACTGTCCCAGGTCACTTTGTCCGGTGATTCAAATGTCAGATTTCTCAATGTGCCTGAGCTGTTTTTATATGCGTATTTTCCGTGCAGCAGTGTGCTGTCTGACATTTTACCGATCAGATCGTAGAATATAAAGTTGTATCCACTGTTCAGAGTAACCCTGACATCAAGGTTCGCAGATTCATAGCCGTAGTCTATGATCTCCGATTTACCGGAGCCGGGGAAGTCCGTCTCAACATAATACATATGCTGAAGCTGGTTCTCACCAAAATTTGTGATTGCCGACAGCTCTGTCGGCTCTGTTACCCCGCTGTTTGCATATCTTGGGGCGCGTACTTCATCATTTACAAGCTCATGGTAAGAACCGCTCGCCTTATAGTCCTCATATTCAATGTAGCCTGAATCATTCGTTCGGATAGCCGCATCCGTCCAGTATTTGAGCCGCCAATCCGCCCTTTTGTATGCAATCTCCAGACCCGCCGTATAGCTGCTCACCCAGTTATAATCAGCCGTTGCAGTGAAAATCACATCCTTGTACGATGTCCACACCTCGCCGAACTTGTGAGAATACGCCACATAACGATTGGCATTCTTGCCGTAACGTGCCGGAAGCCAGAACTGGATCCGATACTCAAACCTTGCAGTATATGTGTGCTCCGTGGTCAGATCTACGCCGTTCAGAGTGTATTCCTGCTCCTGACTGACACGCACCTGTTTGCCGTTTCCGTCGTCGGTGTACCAGCCGATAAAGCGGTAGCCCTCCGGGAATTTGGTGAGTTTATTGTCAGTGCTTTCCTCGCCGCCCACATGAATAGTCGCCACATTATTCTCGTCTATGCTCACCCATGTTTTGCCCACTCCTTCACGAAGGGACTCATCCTCGCTGCTGTCCTGCTCATTACCCTCGTGGATGGTGATGACATTAGAAACAAGGTCGGCATACACGGGATACAGCTCCATAGGCTTTTCCACAGGATCGCCGGTCTGATAGAAACTCCCGGCAAGGCGCAGCTTGGTCAGCATACCGTTTGTGATGCTGCTGTAGCCGCCGCCTGCTTCAGTGCTTTTTTCAGTTGTCCAGCCTATGAGCCGGGCCGTTTCGCTGTCCGGCGTATGATCGGCCGGCTTTACATCAGGAAGCGCATCCTCAAAGTCATACCAGTCGTCAGAATTGTTATCGTTATCATTATCCTCACCACTTGATTTATCTATAACATCACCGTCGATATCATGGAATTGCACCAGCGCTTCCATATGCGCCAGAAACAGATCATTGTCAGTACATTCGGCCTTGGAATATTCGCTGTCTTTTGAAACGTCAGTTCCCTCTTTCATCATTGCTGCAAAGTATTCGTGTCCCTCAGGTGCCGATGAAGCGGTTACATCAGGAATACGATACCATTCCACAAACCGGAAATTATCATTTGCAGCAGCAGTCAAATCCGCCGCATAGCTCGTGGTAGTGGGCTTAAACCCCTGCACGGCAAAATCATAGGCATCGTCCGTAGTTACCTTCGTATTCACAAGATCAGTAGCGCCGATGGTAACGCTGCCTGCTCCGGGAAAATCAAAGCCTGCTGCCACGCTCTGACCGTGAACCGGAATACCCAGCTCACAGTCCATGACCCATTTGTTGGCGTGATCGGCGCTATAGCCGGAGGAGCGGGATACCGTGCCCGCAAAATCGTAATCGTGGCCTTCCCAGAAGCTGCGGTCTGCATAGGTCACATCGTCCTGCGGTCCGTACTCCGCCGTGGCGGTGGTATCTCCCAGCACCTTCATTGAGGTTTCCGGACTGGCGCCTGGCCGGAAATATGAGCCGGTCACTGTAAGGGTGCCGTCCTTAATGCGCTCTGAGATGCCGGAAACATTCTTATTTGTCTGGATAATCGGGATAACAATCGCCGCGTTATACTGCTTGCTGGTGGCATTGCCTGCATAGTGGCAGCGGGTAATCTCGTTGTCGCCGTAGGAGGCGGCTGCAATGCCGCCCACATAGCCGATATTTCCCGCACCTACGCTGACATAGGTGCCGCAGTAGGTATAAAGCCCGGCGGTGGAAAAGCTGTCGATGATCTTCGTGCCGCTCTTGATCTCTCCGGCAATGCCGCCGGCATAGACCTTGTTGCCACCCAACGCACCTACAGCAATATCATAGGAGTTTTTTACACGCGAACCGTTGATAACGCGGGAGTATTCAATGGTCGTGCCGGTGGCGCTGCCCACCATTGCGCCCATATACAGTCCCTTGCCTCCCAGTGCCTGCACCGCGCCGGTAGCAGAGGTATGTACATAAGTATTGCTTACTTCACAGTTATAAAGGGTGCAGCCGCTGGCTTTGCCGATCAGCCCGCCGCCGACCATGCCGCCGTCGGTAATGAGCGTCAGCACATTGTCAACGCAGTTGACGCTCAGATTGCAGCCGCTTACAGCCGTGTTGACCACGGTGGTATTCTCTGCATAGCCGATCAGGATGCCTCCCAGCATATCGGCGTCCAGTGTGGAATCACATATAGTCAGATCCCGGATCGTTGCGCCTTTGGTATATGAAAACAGAGCTGTGCTCACGGCAACGCTAAGTGATGCGCCATAGTTAAGCCCTGATATGGTATGTCCGTTGCCGTTGAAAGTACCGGAAAACGGTACGCTGCTGCCTATAGCGGCATAACTGCCGAAGGAAAGCGCCGACTCCTTAATCACCTCCCGGTTCTCATCCGTAAGTTCAATATCTGCCAAAAGCTCTATTGTATCGTCCTCGAAGGTTTTTGTTTTACTCAGATCAGCAAGTAATTTCAGATCTGCAAAGCTTTTAATTTCATATGTTTTTCCTGTCTCTGCGCTGGCAGTCAGTGCCGATGCAGGAAACAGTCCCATAATAAGCACTGCCATCAGAAGCAGGGATAACAGGCGTTTACTCATATTCACTTGGCGTCACCTCCCCTGTCTGCAGGCCATCCTGCAGCCTGCCATACATTGTTCCCGTTGTTTTCACTCTGCACAGCCTCTGCTCTGATATGCAAAGTAAGCTGCCCGCCGGAAACAGCACTGAGTTTTGCATGATTAAACATAATCTTTGTCATGAGCACCTTTGTTTCCTCGTTTTCTGTCAGACCTGCGCCTTCGTAATAGTACCAGCCTTCTGATTCTTTCCAGTCATCAGTATTAATATCAAAAGAAATACAGTCCGCCGGAAGCACTGTCTGTCGGCCGCTGCTGTCAGTAGCCGTCAGAGACAGTGACGCCCTGACATAAGCCGGATGTTTCCCGGTGTTTTTTATCCGGACAATACGGGAATATTCGTCTGCCGAAATATATACAGGCATATCCTGCGTAAATGGAACCTCCACCCCACCGGATAAGGTGCTCTCAATTACTTCAAGCTCCACACCGCCATAGGCAACATGGTCATCTACCCGGCCTGTATGGATGCGAAATGCAAGGACAAAGGAAACTGCAGCCAAAACAAGCAGTACCGTCAGTATAATAAGCAGTATATTCCGTTTACGCAATTCCATCACTTCCTTCATATGTTAGTCTGTTGTTAATTGTTGTACTGATTATTCGTTAAGTCCTTCTGCCCAGGCTTTAGCTGCCTGCTCAATTGTGTCTGTATCAATTGCACCACTATCATCATTAGCCTGATGTATGTAAGCATAAACGGTCATTTTCGGCGCAAACTTTTCTTCAACTTTCTTGAATTTATCCTTTGTTACTGTCGCATCTACATCAACTTTGTTAAATATAGGGGCAGCTGTCCAGGCGTCAGCACTAGCAGGATTAAGTATAGTGCTATACTTAAAAAGGCCACTTACATATTTAGTCTTCCCATCGTCCGTATCTGCTCCGGCATCAACAGTTTTCTCTGCGACAGGCACCCAACCATCATTAAGCTTAAATGTCACAAGCTTATCACCAGCACTTTCAAGAGTCTGGTTATCAATGTACACATAAAC
>CAVJEY010000122.1:0-6578 GCA_963648745.1 Christensenellaceae bacterium Phil1 | reverse complement strand
TTGAAAAAATTCCGTCATCACAGAATTATGATCCGACAGATACAAATGCATAAATCAAGCCAGGGTGTATCGCCGTCATATCAGACAGACGATGCGCCCTTTATTTCTTTGCAGGCGCTCTTTTTAGAACATCGGGAAGAGCGTCTATCAGCACCTTGGCATTTCTGAATGTATCACCGTTTTTCATAATATCTCTGTTCTTAAATCCGTTTACCAGCATACCTGCAACGGCTTCTGTAAGAAAATCAGACAGAAAAGCCTTGAAGCCCTCATCAGCCGAAAGCCCGCTTTTGGCTTCACAGTCGTTTACAACACCTGCAGCTATAGATGAAAAATCGTTGTAAAAGAACCTCTTCATTTCATCTCTGCCCATGCTGTCATAGGCGCAGTTCAGAATATGTGTGTTGGTTCTGACGTAATCGATTATAAAGCAGAGGGCGTCTTCAAAATCCACCAGCAGATCAAAAGTCTTGACAACCTCTATAGCCTCCTGCTCCAGCATCCATTTGAGCAGGTCATAAATATCTTCAAAATGATAATAAAAGGTCTTGCGGTTTATATTGCAGTCGGCAACTATTTCGCTGACTGTGATTTTTCCCAGCGCTTTTTTTGTCATAAATTTTTTGAGCGATGCCGCTATCATTGTTTTGGTTTTCATCGTTGCTTCTTCATGCTTCATAACTTTTTCTCCCTCTGAACCCATAATATATTTCACCCGGCTGTTTTTCAAGAAAATCTTTTTTATGTTTGTTACCCAGATTGTACTCATTTGTCCGTATTTGCACAAAACCATATACTCTGACCGGTGAACCCCGCAGGCGCTGCGGCTATAATGACGGCAGAAAGGAAATATGTGCTATGAAAAAAAGAAAATTTGAAGTCTCTATGAGAGTTTCCACAGGCATCAAATACGGGACTCTGAGTTTTGAGGAGAATAACGGCAGTATAAACGGAATTTTTGATATTTTCCACTGCAAAAATACTGTCACCGGTACTGTTTCGGCAGACGGGAAGATTTACTTTGCCGGAGAAATAATAACTCCGATGCGCACCTTTGCCTATGAGGCCTGCGGCCTGATTTCCGGAGAAACCCTGTCCGCTGAAATAAACGGCGAACGTATCAGCTGCACCATTAACGGCAGGGAGGTCAGGCCATGAGAAAATTTTTTACCGGAGTGGTAAATCACCCGAAATTGATAATGTGCTGCTTTGGCATTGCATTTGTAATCAGCCTGATATGCCAGCCGTTCATATCTGTCAATTACGATATGAACGATTATCTGCCGTCAGACAGCGCTTCAACAGTGGCCCTTGACACCATGCGCAGCGAGTACGACGGAGATATTCCCAACGCCCGCGTGATGATTGAGGATATAGATATTCCCGCCGCACTTGAGTACAAGAATAAGCTTGAAGCAGTAGACGGAGTTACAGATGTAACATGGCTTGATGATGTATATGACACTTCAATGCCTCTTGATATGGCAGACAGCGATACTGTTGAAACCTATTACAAAGACGGCAATGCGCTGTTTACCGTCACAATCGCAGAGGATAAGAGGATAGAGGCCTGTGAGGAGATACAGAATATAATCGGAGATTCCGGCTGTATGTCGGGAAGCGCGGTTTCAACAGCCGCCGCCACAACCTCGACAGTAAGTGAAATCCCTGTTATCGCACTGTTTGGCATACTGTTCACCCTGCTGGTGCTGATGCTGACAACCACCTCGTGGGCAGAGCCTTTTATTGTCCTTGCGGGACTTGGCATTGCAGTTGTCATCAATTCCGGAAGCAATCTGATGTTCGGTGAGATATCCTTTGTTACAAATGCGGCGGGCAAAATCCTGCAGCTTGCGGTATCACTTGATTATTCGGTATTCCTGCTGCACAGATACAGGGAACATCTGCAAAAGCCGGAAGCCTCGCCAAAGGAGGCTATGGTTGACGCGCTCTGCGCCTCGGTAACCTCAATATTATCAAGCGGACTCACTACTGTCATAGGGTTCCTTGCTCTGTGCATAATGAGATTCCGGATAGGACCCGACCTTGGAATTGCTCTTGCCAAGGGTATCACAATCAGCCTTATCACTGTGTTTGTATTCATGCCGGTATTTATTATAGCATCAGATAAATGGATTGAAAAAACCGCGCATCGTTCGTTTATGCCGTCATTTACCGGATTCGGCAAAGTAATATGCAGAATAATGATTCCGGCTGTATGCATATTTGCGGTGCTGACAGTTCCGTCATATCTTGCTTCAAACAGCAACAGTTTTTACTACGGCGCATCTGCCATATTCGGCACCGAAACAAAAGCGGGAAGCGATGCAGAGAAAATAGAAAAGGTTTTCGGTAAAAATGATACCTATGTGCTTATGATACCAAAGGACAGCATTTCAACGGAAAAACAGCTTTCCGACAGGCTTCACAGGCTGCCGGAGGTTAAAAGCATCATCTCATATGCGGACAGCGTGGGAAGTGAGGTGCCGGAGGAATATCTTGACGAGGAAGTTTTGTCCGAGCTTAATTCAGAAAACTATACCCGTATGATTATTACTGTAAACGCAGCCTTTGAAGGCAAGGAAACCGAATCGCTTATTGAGGAAATCCGAGATGCCGCCGAAAGCTTTTATCCCGGCAGCTGGCTGCTTGCAGGCGAAGGAGTGTCAACTCTTGATCTCAAAGATACGGTAACCTCAGATATGACCAAGGTAAACCTTATTGCGATAGGCGCTGTGTTTGCGGTGCTGCTGTTTGCAATGAAATCGCTGACACTTCCTGTAATACTGGTGCTGGCAATAGAAACCGCCATATGGATAAACCTGTCCGTACCGTATTTTGAGGGCAGCACCATTTTCTATATCGCATACCTGATTATAAGCTCTATACAGCTTGGCGCCACAGTGGATTACGCGATACTGTTCACAGACCGTTACCTTGAGTTCAGGCAGAGCTGCAGCAAAAAAGATGCGATTGTAAATGTAATTTCAAGCAGTACCGTATCGGTTGTGACCTCTGCCAGTGTTCTGACCGCAGCAGGCTTCCTGCTTGGCAAAATCTCATCACACGGGGTGCTTGCACAGCTGGGTCTGTTTCTGGGCAAAGGCACATTGTGCTCCCTTGCGATAGTCCTGTTTGTACTTCCGGGGCTTTGGTACATCTTTGACAGGGTTATTCAGAAAACAACCAGAAACGCCCGCTTTATAACTGTTACAAAGGAGGATAATATACAATGAAACATCTGAAAAAAGCAGCCGCTTTGCTTTTGTCAGCGGCGGTTATACTGTCGTCTGCAGCATCTGTATATGCAGGCAGCAATACTTCCGAAAAAGAAGAGGTCATTTATGTAAACACTGACGGAAGCGGCAGCGTTACCGAAATAAACGCGGTAAATATCTTCGGAAAAGGCGACATTACGGATTACGGAAACTACTCCGCGGTCAAAATGCTTAATACCGATGACAAAATCACACTGAGCGGAAATAAAGTGACCTTTACTTCCGGCTCAGACAGGGTATATTATCAGGGAACCCTGAAAAAAACAGAGATTCCATGGAACATCTCACTGCGCTATTTCCTTGACGGAAAAGAAATCTCCGCAGAAGATCTTGCCGGCAGAAGCGGCAGCCTGAAAATCTGTTTTGATATAGAAAAAAACAGCAGATGCAAAGGAGATTTTGCAGACAGCTATGCACTTCAGGCAAGCTTCACCCTTGACACCGGAAAATGTGAAAACATAATCGCAGACAAGGCCACTTCCGCAAATGCGGGCAAAAACAGACAGCTTACCTATACGGTGCTTCCGGGCAGAGATCTGAACACCTCCATAACAGCTGAGGTTACGGATTTTGAAATGCCTGCAGTGACCATAAACGGCATCAGGATGAACCTTGGCATTGATACCGATGATCTGGAAATAAGCGATCGCATTGATGAAATCATCGATGCCGTAAACGCCTTGGATGACGGAGCAGACGAGTTAAACAGCGGCCTCAAAAAGCTTTACAGCGCAACAGGCAGTCTCAAAACCGGCACCGCCACACTTGACTCAAAAACAGGCCAGCTTGCAGACGGCGCAGGCAGTCTTTCAGAGGGACTTCTGATGATAACCTCAAAAAACAGGGAGCTTACAGACGGCGCATATGCGACATTCTCAGGACTCTGTACAGCGTCTCAGCAGATATTAAATTCTCAGCTTGAAGCAAACGGAATAGAGCCTGTAACTCTTACTCCCGAAAATTATTCAGATGTACTGACAGAGCTTTTAGAAGAAGCGGGAACAGAGGCCGTCTACAAAAAAGCTTACGCCTCAGCCTACGCAGAGACAGAAAAACAGGTAAACAAAAACGAAGCAGCTGTTTATTCGGCATATATCAGTTCAAATGCAGAGAATATATATACTTCATATATAACCGCAAATGCAGATGCTCTGTATCAGGAAGCCGCATATCAGGCTCTGCTTTCTGAACTGCAGGGAAAGGGCATGGATAAGCAGGCTGCCCAAAAATATCTGTCAGGTGATGAGGGACAGCTTCTTATCGCAGGTAGCATCACTGAAATGAGTGATGAGCAGAAATCAAAGATTATTGATACTGCCGTAAAAAATCTGACGGCAGAGCAGAAGCAGCAGATTCTAAAAAGTGCCGAAAGCTCTCTGACGGCAGAGCAGAAAGCCGAAATAAAAGACGCATACATCAGGCAGCTTATGACAGATGAAAAGATAACCTCACAGATTTCAGAAGCAGTTTCAAAGTCTGATGAATTTTCCGGACAGATTGCAAAGCTCAAAGGACAGCTTGACAGCTGCAGTACATTCTGCGAGGGAGTCAAAGATTATACCGCGGCAGTAAGCGATGCTGCAAAGGGGGCGGCTTCACTTGAAAGCAGCCTGAATATACTTCACACAAATACAGGCAGGCTGAAGGATGCGGTTTCCTTGTTAAACAGCAGCACCAAGAAACTGTTTGAAGGCTCCGCCGAGCTGAAAGACGGCACTGCAGAGTTTGCAGATGAAGCCAATAAATTCTCAGATGACGCAGACAAGGAAATCTCCGAAATGCTTGATTCGGTAAACGGCAAAAGCAGCAGCACTGTTTCTTTCACCTCAGACAAAAATACCAATGTCAGATCGCTGCAGTTTGTAATCAAAACCACTGCAATCGAAAAAGCCGAAACCGAAAACAATACGGTTGAGGCTGACAGCTCAAAATCACTGTGGGATAAATTTTTGGATCTCTTCAGATAATCTGAAAATACCATTCTTCTTTTAACAAATCCTCCGCACGATGTATCAATCATACGGAGGATTTCTGCTATCTGTGGATTTGCATAGCCTAATAAAATTTTAACGTTTTCACGAAAACGTGCTAGCCTGAATATAGGACAGTAGCTGCCGACAGACGGTCAGTCCGTATACTTGCAAGCAAACTTCTTCTCAACATATATTGAAAACAAGTTGCAGATATAATAAAACGCAGGGATTTATCTCTCTGCGTTCCTTATTCGGGTATATTTATTACTTCCGGCTTTCCCTCTTAATAATCTCCCTCAAAAGCTCCACACCCCGCGCCGTCAGATCCTCTTCATTCACAGCCACACCTCTGGCTTCCAAAATCCTTTCGATTGCCTGCGCCGGATCAAGAGAATGATAAGGGTAATAAAGGCCGCGCAATTCTTTGGGCTTGATAAACCTGTATATCTGTTTGCTGGTCTGCTGATAGGTATATGCCCAGTAGCGATACATATATCCTATCCAGTACATTTCATTCTCTGTGTACTTCTCGCTGCCGTAAGAACTCTCGCCAAACTCCGCATCCACCTCTTCAATAATCTGATTAACATCACAGGCCTCAAAAAGAAATCCGCCGGCATCCATACGCCGCGCCACCTGAGAGTTCATAAATCTCCTCATAAATATCAAAGAACTGCATTCCTCTTTTGACAGAGATGTTTCAAATACCTTTGCCTGCATTCTGCATAATTTAAGACCCATTTCATCAATTTTTATCATTTCAATATATCCTCTATATTTGCATAACCTAATAAAATTTTTGACATTTTCACAAACGCGTGCTAATATGAATATAGAACGGGGCTGCCGACAGACGGTCAGTCCGCATACTTGTTAATTAAAAATAACCGCTAAGTTTGCGAGGCTTGGGCGGTTATTTTTGTGTCTTGTTATTATCTTTACCTATTGTGTATCCGGCACAAAAGCAGGTGATACCGAAGCTCATGACTGCAATGAAATCCAAAATACTCATTGGCCAAGCCCTCCTTTTCACTGGATTCCCTTACAGGTTTCTATGTAATCAGAGGGTCACAGTCCCTCTGCTGAAGGACTAACCGCCTACCGTTATGGTAGCGTCCTTACTATAAGTATAGCAGGTGAAAATCACAGATGCAATAAAAAACAGACAACTCAACCTCTGCAAAACTTCTCATCAACATATGTTGAAAACAAGTTTTGAGCATAATAAAACGCAGGGATTTATCTCTCTGCGTTCCTTATTCGGGTATATCCCCTACACCGTCAAGCACCAGTCTTGGTCTGTACGGGAATTTCTTTATTTCATTCC
>CAVJEY010000121.1:0-6597 GCA_963648745.1 Christensenellaceae bacterium Phil1 | reverse complement strand
TTGAGAACTACAGCGGCGCTACATCAAGTATCACAGGTAAGGTATATTTGGCAACGGATACATATATTGAAGTAGGCGCAGCACTGCCTTGCAGTATAGTGCTGGAGATGCAGACTATATCAAATTATCCGACTGTAGCCAAGGGTACTTCTGAGTATACTTTAGTTGATACAGATAAGGACAAATTATCGGTTACATCGGGTGATTCGCTTAAATTGGATAAAGACAAAAATGAGATTTACATTAATAAGAAGTAGTGCGCGACTTATCCGTATAATGTCTTAAAAGTAATTTTAAACATTATGGAAATACAGTTTTAATTGAGGTTGAGGCTGTATTTCCACTTTGGTATATGTAATGGAGAGGAAGAAAGTATGAAAAGTAGGAAAAGTAGGAAAAAAGCCATATCAATATTATTGGTGTTGGCTTTAATTTTTACACTTACACCTGTTTCGCCATTTGTGGCAGATGTTGATGCTGTTACTGATTTAGACAGTCTTAAAAGTGCGATATCCAACGCACAAAGCGGAGAAGAAATACTCATTGAAAATGATATAACAATCAGTGAAAGCATTGATATTGGAAGCAAAAGCATTGTGCTAAAAGGAAAAGGAACTGTTAATATAAATTTAAGCAGTAAAGGTGGATTTACAGGTGAAAACGCTGATTTAAAATTATATAATTTACAGATAACTTCTAAAGGGAAAGATGCAATAGTCTTTGTAGATAACGGAAAAGGTGAAGCAGGACATGGAGTATTAAGACTGGAGAAATGTCAGATTGACTCAGAAACACTTATAATTTCTGGAAACAGAAGAGCTGAGCCTCTTTTATATGTCTATAGCGGAACGGTAAAGACAACAGCTACTGGTGGCGGACTGAATATTTGCGAGAATGTATATTTTTGTCCTACAGGAGAAATAAATATACAGAGTGCAGAATGTGATAGCAGGTTGTTTTTTATCCATCAGGACGGATATAATGTTACATACTATAACATTAATAACGATAGTGATTACAAAGATGACTTAAGCAATATAAACAGCAGTTCAGATGAAAATCCATATGAGTATAGCGCTAAAGATGTTTGCTTTGGAAATATCCAGATAAAAACAGAAAAGATTAAACCAAATGTCAATGCAGGTGGCAGCAAGGCAGGTAGTGTTGACTATGCCTGGAGCTATGGCGGCAGTGTGACACCTGATGGTAATGGCTCGTTTACTGTCAAACCATATCAGGAAGGTGATGTGAACTACGTTATAGACAGCATCGTTGTTGATGGTGTTTCACAGGAGATTACAAATAGAGACGGATGCACGGTTACAGGTGTTAAATCAAGCATATTTGTTTCTTTTGCGTATACGGTAAATTTTAAGGACCCGGCTAATGGGACGCTCTCTGTTAGTCGGGACGGGAAACCACTGAAGAGCGGAGACATAGTGCGTGGCGGAGAGATTCTTGAAATTACGTGCGAAGGAACTACTGATGACTGGGAATGTGACACCATATACGCTACCGGATTGAAGGGCAATGAGGAGAATAATTTCTTTATTGTTACAGCACAGAATGGTTGGGATACCCCTTCAATAACGGCAACCATGAAGCCGGTTAAAACCGTTGCAACTCCGTATTTTACGGATGCTGAGGGTACTGAGCTTGAGAATGGTGAGACGCTGAAATCAGATGAAACAAGGACTGTAAAAATAGCGGGGATAGAGGAAGGCGCTACCGTATATTATACGACTGACGGAAGTGATCCTAAAACATCCGGAACAATGTATACTAACGTTTCGGAAATTACAGTAAGCGCAGGAATGACTGTAAAGGCTGTTGCTGTTATGGCGGACTGTAATGACAGCAGCGTGGCTGAAATAACATACCCTGCGGCTACAGAATATTATTTGAGTGTTTCAAAGAACAGCGAATTTCGTTCTGTTGTTTCGGGATATTCCGTAAAGGTTAACAATGGAGATGAAATTGAGAAAAGCAGCACTTTGGGTTATGACTATAGTAACCCGGGTTGTAATGTGTATACGGGAGATACAATCAGCTTTAAGCCGGAAATACCTGACGGATACAAATTGCTTAGAGTATATGCAAGTGGTATTGGGTTGAAGAATAAAACCTCTTTATCACCTGATAGTGATGGCTGGTACAGCTTCACAGCAGATGACGATATTTTCAAAACGGGAAACCTTCCGCAGGTTGTAATAACTGTGCATGCATATCCGCTGATTAAAGTATCTGTCCTGCCGGGTATTGAAAACGGTGATGTTACAACTGACTGGCAGGAAGGCTATATAGGTTATACTGATGAATACGACACACATTATATAACTGTAAATGCAATAGCACATACAGGATTTGCAGTAAGTAATGTTTCATATACTTATGACAATTCAAAATGGATCAATATAATCTGTTTTAACGGAAAATATATTTTTCAAGCCGAAAAAGATGCAGTGGTAAAGGCTGAGTTTGTAGAAGGCAACAATAATGAAACAATATCAACAGCAGAGGATTTTGCTGCATTTGCAGCTAAAGTAAATGCGGGCGATACATATGCAGGACGTCTTGTGAAACTTGATGCTGATATTACCCTTACCGGAGAATGGACCCCTATAAGTAACTTTGAGGGCGTATTTGACGGACAGGGCCATACAATATCAGGTTTGTCTATTGATACAGATGCAGACAAAGGATATTTCGGACTGTTCGGCAAAGCAGGCGATATTAAGAATCTGACTGTTAAAGGCAGCATTAAATGCGGCGGCATCAAAAGCGATATAGGCGGCGGCTCCTACTATATCGGAGGCATAGCAGGAGAGGTAGCTAATGTTACAGACTGCACAAGCTATGTTGACATAACCACAGGCTCTGCAGGCAGTACAGGCGGCATAGCAGGCAGCCTCACATCGGCTTCAGGCTGTATCAATTACGGCGATATAACTGTTGACCGAAACAGTATTAATGTGGAGGATCAGCTTGCAAATGAATGGGTCGGCGGTATAGCAGGAAAGGTTTCAGGAGACGTATCGAATTCCGCCAACTACGGAGACATATCATTTGACGCAGGCAAATATACCACAAGCAATACAGGAAAGGGTCTGGCAGGAGTTGTATTTGACGGCACAAATGATTCAGGAGGCTTCGGAGGTATAGCAGGCTATGCCGGCGGTGATTTTACCAATGTCGCCAACAAGGGCAATATCACAGGCGATATGAGATTTGCAGGCGGCATAGTCGGAGATGCAGGTCAGCATGGAAAAACCCTTACCTGCTGCTACAATACAGGCGCCATTACATCTACAGGCGAATATTATCCTGATCTCGAAATCAGACTTGGCGGTCTTGTAGGCTCAAACTCTTTCTGCCAGTCTGACCTTACATTAAACAACTGCTACAGTACAGGCAAGGTTACGGCAGAGGGAACAGGCGATATAGCTGCTGAGGAACTGCATGCCAATGAAGCAGACCGCAAAAGAAAAAGCGCAAAGACTGATGCTGTATTTGCTTTAAATAACACATACGGCTCAACAGCTGTCAGCAAGATGAGCACAGATGAGCTGATGACAGCATTAAACATTGGAGATTCTGCCGGATATGCAAAAGATACCACAGGTATCAATGGCGGATATCCTGTGCTTGGCTGGGAAAGCGGTACCAAAGTAAGTGATACTGTATATACTGTTGAGATTAAAACAGATCCGGGCGATGCGACTGTAACAGTGACTGATTTTAAGGGCAGCACTGTGACGCCAACTGACGGCAAATACAGCCTGAAGATGGGAACCTACCGGTACAAGGTTGCTAAGACAGGCTACCTTGATTCGGAAGGCAGTATCACAGTGACTACCAAAGACAAGACTGTTGATATAACTCTGCTTAAAAAAGCAACAGTTAAATTTGAACTTGATCCTGCGGATGCCGTACTTACTCTTACAGACGAATACGGCAAAACCATGACAGCTAAGAGCGGCAATACCTATGAACTTGGTATAGGCGGCAAATATCTGTACAGCGCTGTTAAGAGCGGATATACAGGTACAAGCGGTGTTGTTGATGTTGCAGGTGATCAGAAAGTTAAAATTACGCTGAACAAGGAATCAGAAGCCACAGGCGGGACAATCTATGGCGATGGAAATACCGGTCAGACAAATACGATAAGCAAGGGCGGCACATACAAGCTTGGCGATAAGGCAACAGGCCTTGTAACCGTTGCCACATCAGAGGCGGTAACACTGGTTGGAGCAGGTACAGCATCATCAAACAGATTTGATGACCTGTATATTAAATGCACACAGACAGGCAGCACTCTGACCCTTGAAAACGTATATATCGACGTACAGACAGGCAGAACCAATGTTATAGATTTCACCGGAACAGGGAACACGCTTAACTTCAGCGGTACCAATATCATAGACCTTGACACCAACGCCTACGGCTGCGCCATGGTGCATGTACCAAAAGGCACAGAGCTTACCGTAACAGGAGGCACTGCATACCTTTACAAGCGTGAACAGGGCGCAATGTTTGGCGGCAACGGCGGAGCCAAGGGAGCAGAGGGTCAGTCCACTGAAACCAACGGTAATATCACAATTAAGGATGCAACAATATTTGCAAAGAACACCAAACAGGGTGCGCTGTTTGGGGCAGGAGCCGGAGCAGGCCCTTCATCGACACCGGGCAGCATCACAATTAAGAACAGTGAGCTTTACCTCATAGCCAACTCAAGAGCTGCAGCAATAGGCGGCAGCGCAGGCTCAGGCGGAGCATCACCGGGAGCTGATGTTACAGTATCAGACAGTACCATCACAATCAATGTAGACTGGTCGGGAGCGGCAATAGGCGGAGGCGGCTATGACGGCGGCAACGATGCCAAAGGAGGAAACCTTACGGTTTCAAACAGCTCAATCCGTACATACATTGACGCCAATGCAGTATCATCATGGAAAAAACAGGGCGTTACTGCAGCCGGAGTCAACAGCAATGCTGCCATAACAGCATCGGTTAAGGATGCATCAGGCAATGCTCTTTATCTTGCGCAGATAGATACATCCGGACTTTTGAAGACATCAGTCTATACGGTGAAGTCAGGCAATACCACTGTTTACAGCGGAGGACTTCACAAATATGCTTCGGTAAACGAAAACTACGAAAAAGACTATCAGTCAAGGATAAACCATACACCTGACAACTGGTATGCCCTAAACGACAGCAGCCTGTATATATATCTCAAGGGAGAGACACAGGAGCTGACGGTAAACGGAGCAAGATACAAGGCTGAATTTGATACATCTGCCGGGAAATTTACCGTGACTAAGGTAGTTGAGGCAGTAACCGAAGTAACCGTAACAAAAGGCGACACGGTTAAGGTTGAAGCCCCTGTAGAGGTTAAGACATCAGGAAGCACTGCAAAGGTAACAGTAACAGAGAAGAACACAGAGGAAATGGTTAAACAGGCCAAGACAAACAAGGCCGATAACATATCCTTTACGGTTACTGAGGATGCTGCTGCCAAAGCAGACAAAATAGACATGACACTTGATACCAAGGTGGTTAAGGACATAGCCGAAAACACATCGGCAGCAGTAACCATAAGCACACCGGCAGGAGACATGTCATTTGACAAGGCTGCCCTTGAGCAGATATCCAAAGAGGCAAAAGGCAGCACAGTTGAAATGTCCATAGAAAAGGTAAAAGAACCTGACAGGGCATCAAAGGAACTGATAGGAGAGACAGGACAGATATTCAGTCTGAACGTTAAATCGGGAGACAAAACTATAAGTCAGTTTAACGGTAACGTTACACTGTGGCTTCCTATACCTGCGGCACTCAAGGACAAAAACATTGCCGCAGCCCATATAGAAAGCAGCAGATTAAACCGTGTAAACGGCAAGACAGAAGGAAACAAATACCGTATTACGGTAACTCATTTCAGTGAATATGCACTTGTGGACGCAGACGTTGTGAAACTTGAGGAGGCTGCAGATGATGACAGTGCTGCAAAGGTAAAGAGCCTGACAAAGGAACTCAAACTTAAAGCAGCAACATCACTGACATCCAAAAGAAGTGTCAAAGTGACTGCAAAGGTTACAAAGGGCAGTATTAAGGAAATAACTGATCTGGGATACAGGGTTAAATACAAGTACTACAGATCGGAGAAAAAAGCTTCCAGATACAAGTCGGTTAAGACCAAGACATCAAAGACATATACAAATACCAAGGGCAGCTACGGTAAGAAATACTACTACAAGGTAAGAGTATATGTATATGATGAGGATGGCAGACTTGCGGCATCAACAGCGCTGACACAGTGCAGATACGGCTGCAGGACATGGAGAAAATAGCCGGAACAAGGTAGTTTCCTCTAATTTATTAAATTAATTTTATATGAAAAAGGCATGCTTTCGGGTATGCCTTTTTATGTACTAAAATACCATGACAGGGGTATTTATATATATCAGTCTCCGGAGGGAGTGCTGCGCAGTGCTCTTGAGTGTGCAAATTCTGCTTGCATTCGGGGTGTTTTTGTAGTATAGTCCCGAGTTTGACAGCTAAAAGTTAAAAGACGTTGGAATTCCAACGTCTTAGCCA
>CAVJEY010000120.1:0-6638 GCA_963648745.1 Christensenellaceae bacterium Phil1 | reverse complement strand
TCTGAGAAGCATCCCCCTGTCGGTGCCCTCCTGAACTCTCTGGTAATCCGTATCAAATATGAAATTGCCGAGAGAATAGAATATGGCTTTTTTGCCTACGTATTCAAAACCCTGCACAACGTGCGGATGATGCGCGACAATTACATCACAGCCCCAGTCAAGATATTTTTTCAAAAGCTTGCGGATATACGGCATAGGTGAATAAAGAAACTCATCTCCGCCATGATATACGAGAACAAGCCAGTCAACTTTTGAACGGAATTCCTCAACACGTTTTTTAATATATGCATCTGAGGACTCGTGAAAAGGTCCGCCATGGACATCGTTTGCAACCATATATTTTTTGTACTGCATTGACATTATTCCGATTTTTATATCATCGCCGAGAACAATCATTTTAGAGGCCTCTTCGATGTTTCTGCCTGCGCCTATATAAGGCAGTCCTGCAGCTTCCGTGTTTTCTATTGTATCAATCATTCCGATGTAACCGTAATCCATAAGATGGTTGTTTGCAAATGAAAGCACGGGGTTGCTGAAGTTTGATTTTATGAAATCAAGAGCTTCGGGATCGCTTCTGTGAGCAAGCCTTTTTTTCCTGGTTATGCGGCAGGCTGTTATAGGGTTTTCGTAATTTATGACAGTGGCGTCATTTGCTTTGAAAAATTCTTTTAAGTTGTTGTCCAGCAGGTCAGGTTTTTTGCAGGCACCTGTAAAATATCCGCTGAAGCCCAAATCGCCTGTAAAGCCTATTGATATTTTGTTACTCATTGTCTTACCTCACTATTCAGCAGTCTGTTCAAATTTTCTGGCCATATTCTGATACAAATGCAGTTTGCCGTTATGCTCTGTTATCTGAACGGAAACGCATTGAGGGCGTGCATTGCCTTCAACGAATACCCAGCCTTTGTCGGTATACGCAAGATCCCAGCCTACCAGGCGCACTTCAGGCAGCACGTGGGCAAGCTCATCAACCATTTTGAGAAGATTGTCCCATTCGGGAATCTGAAATCCCACAAGCTGCACTCCCGTATCGGGGTGAGAAATATGTGTGCAGCCAAGCCAGTCTCTGCCGGAGGTATAGATGATTCCTGTTTTGGGATCAACTAAAGCGGCAAGGCCTCCTGAACTCATATTATCCGTATGATTGCCGCCCATGCCCATTCTCAGGAAGCACCACTGGATTTCAGCATTGCCCTGAGGTGTTAAAAAAGCAACGACTCTCATGGTGTTTACTGACTGAGGGTGGAACTGAGCTATTGCATGAGCCTGCACAATGAGTTCTTCAACTACGCAGAATCCGTTGAAAACTATTATATCAAAAAGATCGCGAGCTGACTCATACTGTGTTGAATCATATATTTCTATGCCATGTCCGCCATAATCGTTGGCAGGTTTGTATATGAATCTGGGATGCTTCTGTACGAACTCCTCAAATCTGCCGAAATCACCTTCATCATATATGCATAATACGTCTCTTTTGTAGAATTTGCCGAATTTACGGATTGTTTCAGTCTTGAGATTGAAAAAGTTGGTATAATTCGGGCTGTTGAATTTTCTGTAAAATTCGTATTTGTTACCTCTTGTAACAAAGGTTTTTCTGCCCTGATGAGAAAGCTTTTCAAAATCAAAAGTGAAGTATTCTCTTGCAGCGATACCGTAAATAAACCGGCAGAACATAATATCGTTATATATTTTTCTGGCGTAGCGGGGATCCGATTTTATTTCATCGCAGGCAGTCTCGTTTATAACCTGGTAAAGGTTGTTCCTTCTTTTTTTGAGATTGCCGGTAAGCAGCAGTCCGAATTTATAAAATGTGACGATAAACCATTTTGAAAATGCCGAAGTCGGTTCTGATGCGGCAATTTTTTTTCTGAGTTTTTTGGCTAGATTTTTTAATTGCATACTAATACCTCTTAATTATTTGTTTATATAATCAGCAGGTGAATTGAAGTCCCTGCTGCTGTCGTCTGTTATGACAAAGCTGCCGTTTATCTGTTTTGATTCAAGGTTGCCTCCTGTGAAGGATTCGTAAATCTGCCAGCCGACGCAGCGGCTGATTTTACCTGCAAGAAACAGAGCTTTTATGCGGTTAAAATGCCTTTTGAAGACGGAGGCGTCTTTTATTTTTACGGCGATTATTGAACGGCTGTTGCCAAAGAACATCAAAGGATCAGCCTCGGTTCTGATGATGGTTCCGAGAGCCTCTTCGGAATAATAGGTATCTCCGTAAAGAAAACAGACATTGTTTTCAATGAGCTCTTCGGTAAACCTGTCAATTTCCAGTATATTATTTGAAGGCTCATGCCTTACAGAGCCGGGTATATCATATCTTGGATCGTGTGATGTGACAGTGACGCTGCAGGCAGGATCCATTTCATTCAGAAGCCTTACGGTTCTGAATATTATTTTTTCTCCATTGATTTCAATAAAATGCTTGGGTATATTATTAAAGTTGTTCCATCTGGTGCCTTTGCCGTCGGCCATAATAATATATTTCATAGGCCCTCCTATTTTATTACTTTATGATGCCTGTAAAAATCTCCAAGCTCGCCGTTTCTCTGACCGCCCCAAAGCTGTATTATGTTGACTCCCGAAGAAGTGTTTGCCTCGATAATGCAAAAATCCTCAGGTGTGATGAGAATATCCCATGCCACAAAATACATATATGGAAGCTTGTTTGCAAGCGACAGCATTCTTGTTTTGATGTTATCCCAGCCGGGGATTCTGACACCTTCGATAGGAGCGCCGGAATCGGGGTGAACCTTGTGAACCTCCAGACTGTGAAGGCATCTTGCCTCGCTCAGTGTGCCGGTTTCAAGATCTATTCTGGATATAAGGCCGCCTCGGCTTCCGTTGTCAACGGGAATTGTTTCATGGGTGCCGATTCTCTGAACCGCAAAGAAAATCTTATAGTTGCCCGTTGCAGGCTCTCTGAGGGTTATGAGTCTTATTGTGTTTACTGTCTGATCATATATATCCGAAGAATATTTGTGCTGGGACATGGCCTCGCACATCATCCAGTTTTTCTGCTTTTTCAAAAAGGCTGTCATTTCATCTCTGGTCAGGCCGTTGTTGTCCGCATAGTACATATTATCTTTGTAATCAAGCCTGAAAACCCCATTGCCCTTGCCTTTGCCGTAGGGCTTTATGAATACAGGGTGGTGCAGGGCGATTATATTGCACAGATCATTGTAATCAAGCTGTCTGCCGTTAAAATCCGCGATAAGCTTTTCCCTGCTGAAAGCATATATTTCGGGAACTCTTACATACTGCTGCAGGATTTCATTGCAGGCGATTTTGTTGTTCATAAGAAAATCAAAAGGCTTGTTTATATATCTTGACCTGTACCAGTCAAATTCGGACAGATATTCTTTTTTGTCGTTGTGCCGAAAATCATAAAGCACATACTGGTCTGCCAGATAACCTCCGAATATATTTGAGCGCAGCTTGTTAAAAAATGAGCATTTGAAATGGTTTTTTACAAACACGATTCTGGTCCAGTAGAGGACAAACAGTTTTATTTTATCAAGAAGTTTTTTAATAAATTCAATCATCTGTTTCTAATTAGTCTCCTGTAGTCTGGTAATAATAAGGTTTGCAAGAGATTCTGTCGAAGTGCCGAGGTTTTCGGGCAGAAATCTCTGTCTGTAGCTTTGAAGTGAGCTTTCGGGGTATTCGCCGTCTATGGCGCGGCAAAGCTCCTTTGCCGATTTGAATACGCAGCCGGGCATCTCCCTGAACAAATCTATATTTGTGCCGTTTTTGGAGATGTACTCATCGTAGTCATATACAAAATAGTAGGTTTTGCGGTTTAATATTGCACCTTCGAGCGCTATGGCCGAATAGTCTGTGATAAGATAATCGCAGACTGAAAGCAGCTCTGCGGACCTGAACTCATCGCAGGTATAAACCTGAGGTATATCGCAGGTAAGGGGCTGGTTCGGATGTCCCTTGACCACCAGTATATATCTGTCAAAATCAATGTTCTCCGCAAGAGGCAGCCAGTTTGCTTCTATGCCCTTTCTGAAGGTGGGCGCGTAAAGAAGCACTGTTTTATCTTTGAATTCGGGGTATGCTTTGTATATTTTTTCGCGGTTTGCCGATTCCTGCTCTATGAGGTAGTCTATTCGGGGAAGCCCGATATTGACAAGCTTATCCTCAGTAGTGCCAAATGATGCGCAGTAATAAGGGTTCCATGCTTTGCCGCCGGCTATTATAAGGTCATAATTTCTGTGCATACAAAGCTCGTCTGCAACCAGCCTGCCTCTGCCGCCGGCTCTGCCTACGGTCTGGTATCCGGACTGTTTGATTTTGCCCAGAGCGTGCCAGATCTGAATTACGGTAAGAGTGCTTTTGTGGTTGAGTATGCATACGGCAGGCCAGTATGAATCTATAACACATATTTTTGATGTCGCCAGATGATACATACTTCTAAGCAGACATATACCGAAAGAAAAATAATCGGCTATGCTGTCACTGGAGCGTTTGCATATGGTGACAAAACGAAGCTGAGGATTCATCTGCCTGAGCTTTTTCTGGAGCATATCAAAATCCGGAGTTTTTTCGTTGGACTGCCTGCTCAAAAACAGGATTTTGCGGCTGTCTGCGGGAAAAAGCTTCATCGGGGCATATATGATTCTGAGAATCAGTTTGAATATCTTTAATATCAGTTTCATTGCTGTGTGTCCTTTTAGTCAATCATATATAATTTACCATAAGTCAGGCTCAAAGTAAACAACAGCGGAGCCCTTAAAAGCGAGAATTGTTGATTTTTTTAGCGGTATGGAATATAATAACTAATATGAATCTGGAAATCCGCAGGAGGGGAACGACGGGAGAAATTTATGTTTAAGGTATTAAAAGAGATAGTTAATGAACATATATCATACAAATCGCAGATAACCAGTCTTGCAAAGGTTGATATAAACAAGAATTTCAAAGGCTCGGGACTTGGCTGGGTCTGGGCGTTTATAAAGCCCACGATGACGATATTCGTATTCTGGTTTGCAATTACAATAGGCTTCAGAGGCTCCAAGAACATAGACGGGATTATATGCCCTTATTTTTTGTGGCTTGTTGTGGGCATGGTGGCATGGTTTTATATGCGCGATATGATTTACAGCGGTGCATCGTGCTTTCGCAGATACAAAAAACTTGTCACCAAGATAAAATTTCCTGTTTCGGTGATACCTACATTTGTAAGCCTGTCTAATATGTACAGTCATATACTGCTGATGGGCGGAGTGATTGTTCTGTTTTTCTGTTTCGGATTTCCGCCGTCGGTCTACTGGATACAGCTGCCTCTTTATACGGCATTTATGCTTATATTCACTGTGCTGTGGAGTATGGCGACAGGTCTGCTTTCTGTTGTCAGCAGGGATTTTCACAATATGCTCAAAGCCATGGTATCGGCTATATTCTGGCTTTCGGGTATTCTTTTTGATGTGAACGCAATTCCGTACAGATGGGTAAGGCGGCTGTTTTATTTCAACCCTGTGACATATATTGTCGAGGGCTACAGAAACTGCTTTACAAGACATATATGGTTTTTTGAACAGTGGAAACAGCTGCTGTGCTTTTTGTTTGTTCTGTTTCTGTTCGGACTGCTGGCGCTGTGGCTTTACAAAAGACTGAGAAAAGAAATACCGGATGTTCTGTAGGAGGGCGGCAAATGAGTGAACCTATCATAAAAGTGAAGAATGTGACAAAAGTCTACAGACTGTACAAAAGCAACAAAGAAAGAATGAAGTCCGTTATTTTCAGAAAGGGCAAATACAAAAAGAAAAAAGCCGTAAACAATGTCTCCTTTGAAATCTTCAGGGGAGAAACAGTAGCCTTTATAGGCAACAACGGCGCGGGCAAATCAACCCTTATGAAAATGATAACAGGGGTTACGTTTCCGACCAGAGGTGAAATTACAGTTGACGGCAACATAAATGCCATACTTGAGCTGAGAGCAGGCTTTGACCCTGAATTCACAGGCAGAGAGAACCTGTATCTGAGAGGCAGGCTGCTGGGATGGAGTGATGAGCAGATTAAGGAGCGTGAGGAGGAAATAATAGATTTTGCAGAGCTTGGCGAGTATATAGACCAGCCTGTCAGGACCTACTCAAGCGGTATGGCCGCAAGGCTCGGCTTTGCAATCAATATGACCATGAAGCCCGACATCCTTATAATAGATGAAGCTATGGGAGTCGGTGACAAGGGGTTCAGAATTAAATCCATAAACAAACTGAAGTCAATAATCTCAGACGAAAATGTCACACTTCTGTTTGTTTCAGGCTCTATGGCTCTGAACAAAAAACTGTGCAGCAGGGGTATTGTCATAGATTCGGGGGAAATTGCCTTTGACGGCCCGGTAAAAGAAGCAGCGGAGTATTATGACAGCCATTTTGTCAGGACAGAGCCCATTGAAAAAACTCTTGAAGAGGAGATGGAAGAACGCTCTGTTGAGCTTGAAACCTCAGATGAAGATGAGGGAGACAATGAAGAAATGTAAAAAATATATATGCTCAATGTTTGAAATTTAGAACATTGAGCAAATTAGTATTTAATTTAAGCAAACCCATAGTTGTAACAATTATCTGATATGGTAGAATAAATACATAGACAAGTATAACCAGCAATAATGCTGAACA
>CAVJEY010000119.1:0-6661 GCA_963648745.1 Christensenellaceae bacterium Phil1 | reverse complement strand
CGTTTTCCCTCTGCTATGGTTCTGTCAGAAATAGATCTGTCAATTCCGGGGAAATTCATGATATTTATACAATCAGGCTCTATCTCTATGGTTACCGGTTCATAAGACATATAATCTCTGTGATAAAAAGCGTTTACCACAGCTTCTTCTATTGCCTGATACGGATAATTAAAAATTCTCAGGGCCTCCATCTGATTTGGTACTTTAATAACTTTTTCACGAATAAACAGATTCCTGAACCGTTCCATTGTCGCTCTGATCATCTGAGGTACCGATCCTGTAATATTCGGAAAATCCTCACTAATGTCCGGATTGTCAATGCTTCCTTTGGGGAATGATGTCATCTGAACATAAGTATATCCAAAAAACTTCTCCGGATGCTCACAAAACATCATAAGTGCCACATTCTGAATATACCTGAGCTCCGGCGGTCCTACCAGAAGCTGCATATCCATAAGGATTTCCTCAACACCGCGTTCTCTTACCTGTTTTGCAAGTTTGCTGCCTGTTTTTCGCAGATGATCTTCCAGCAGAACAGGAGAAATATCTTCAAAAGCTGCATTATGATTTGCTCTGCAGTCAAACGGTGTCTGATCTGACATATTAATTAATTCACGTTCCTGTTCCGGATTCGCCTTAACAGAACTTGTCAGATATCTGATATAGTAATTGTATTTCTTATCCTTCCTGCCGGTCACATAATCCGGTGATTTATATGGACGCTGCTGTCCTGCTCTGGCAACAATCACATAAATCCATCTGCCATCTGCTTCTGCCGGTATGCCCTGCGGAAAATACGGCGGTGAAATCATATTATTGTATCCTACCATTTCTTTTTGGATTAAATCCAGCATATGCTCCGGCACTCCTTTTACCGGACGCCTGGCAATGCCGTTTTCTTCTTCAACTCCAACAACAATATATCCGCCGCCGTTGTTGTTGTAATCATTTGCAAACGCACAGACACTGCGATAGATATCGTCAGGGTTCCATCCGGCCTTAAACTCTATGCGGTCTGATTCTATTTTTCTTTTGCATAATAAATCTTCAAGGCTTATTTCGAGTTCCATGGCATCACCTCCGGCTTCACTTTCTCCCTTCGTATATGATAACATATGTACTTAACCGAATCTATCGTTTTTGTCGGATCGGCAGACAAAAAATACGCCCGCAGCCTCCTGTTTTATCAGCACTGCGAGCTAAATATACATCAGTCAAAATCTATAATCTGAAGTCCGTTTAATTTGCACAGGGTATTAACCACTGCAAATATTATCACCGCACCAAGGTTGGCAGTGGTGTTGTCCTGATCGAATCTCGGCGATATTTCACATATATCAAACCCTCTTATTTTCTTGGTTCTGAGTATATGCTTAATGACCGGCATTACAACCTCAGGATCAAGACCAAAGGACTGCGTTGCGCTTACTCCCGGAGCAAAGGCCGAGGAAAACACATCTGTGCATATTGTGATATATGCATTATTGCACTTGTAAAGAAAAGAATCTATTTTTTCTATCAGTGACGCATATGAGGCTGTTGTGATATCCTTTGCAAGCACATAATCCACACCCAGCTTCTCCGCCGTTTTGAAAAGACTTACGGTATTGCTGTGCTGCTGTATGCCAAGAGGCATATAGCTGTACGGGATTTCTCTTCTGCTGCAGATATCGGCAATCTGCCTGAACATAGAGCCTGAAGATGAACCGTTGTCATACGGTCTCAAATCAAAATGCGCATCAAAATTGATTATTCCCATATCAGAGCCTTCGCCGCAGTGTGCCAGCTGCCCTGTGAAATGTCCGAAGGTTGTTTCATGTCCTCCGCCCAGCACTATCGGAAACAGATTGAGGTCAAGTATCCTGCTCACCGCCTCTGCCAGCAGCTTCTGACCCTGCTCCATGGGAATCTCATCACACATGATATTGCCCGCATCGTAAAGCTTAACCTCCTGCGAAAAACAGCAGGGCAGATTTGACATCTGCCTCCTTATAAAGTCAGGGGCAAGAGCCGTACCTGTACGGCCCTTGTTTCTTTTAACACCCTGTTCACTGCAGAACCCTATAAAAGCAAAGCCCAGCGCTCCTTCAAATTTTTTGTCGCATTCATTGAGATCAACGGGCTCAACCCACTGGTGCCATCTGAAAGTATCGTAGTCATCCGTACTGTCTACTCTGCCTTTCCAGTATTCCATTGCATTCATATAATTATTGAGCATTTTTTTACCGCCTTGAATTTATTACTGTGCAACAAGTCCGTCAAATATTTCAGCTATATTTTCAGGAGTCACATTGCATATGATTTCATCATCAGCTTTTATTGTAACACCTTCTGCGCATTTTCCAAGACAGAATCCTGCTTTGAGCTCAACTTTTTTTTCAAGATTCTTTTCTGCAACAAGCTGCTGCAATGTTTCTATCACCTTGTGCGAACCTTTGAGATGGCAGGCGCTTCCCACACATATTGTTATTACCATTACCTGTAACACTCCTTTTTGAATCTATTGAAAACATCTTCAGAATTCTCAAAGAAACTATTTGTAATGCAGCAGATGATGCGCTTTTTCTCCTGTAAGAAGTTCACCGTATATGCTGTCTGTCACAGGGTTTTCCGCTGAAAGCTTAACGCTTGACATACGATCGGCCTCATACATTCCCTGTGATCTCTCCTGTTTGGCTCCGCCCAGTGCATAAGGCTGTCCGGCTCCGGCTATGCAGCCGCCCTCACAGGCCATAACCTCTACGAAGTCATAGTGAATTTCACCGGCTTCAAGCTTCTTTATGAGGTTTTCGGCATTTTTGAGTCCGCTTACAATGGCGATTCTAAGCTCTGCATCCTTGTATGGTATTACAACCTCCTTGAGTCCGTCAAAGCCTCTGACACCTGTAAATGAAATATCCGCAAGGTGCTCCTTGGCATCTTCTCCCATGATATATCGGATTACGGCTTCCGTAACTCCGCCCGTAACTCCGAAAATGACTCCGGCACCGCTGGCAATACCCATAGGCATATCTACCGCCTCCGGAAGAGTTTTTCCAAAGTCGATTCCGGATTCTCTTATCATCCTGGCAAGCTCTACTGTCGTAATTGAATAATCAACCGACTGCTGACCGTCAACCTTGAGGTCATCTCTTGTTATTTCATATTTCTTGGCTGTGCAAGGCATTATTGCAACAACCTTGGTCTTTTTGGGCTTCCTGCCGGTTTCACCTAATCTTGCTTTTTCTTTTAATACTGCACCCAGCATTTCCATAGGTGATTTGCAGCTTGAAATCTGGTCTTTAAGTTCAGGATGCCTGATTTCCGCATATCTGAACCACGCCGGACAGCATGAAGTAAACAGCGGCAGTCTGTCACCGTTTTCAATCTTGTTTACAAGTTCCCTGCCCTCTTCAATTACTGTAAGGTCTGCGCCTGTCGCCGTATCATAAACTCTGTCAAAGCCCATACGCTTGAGTACGCTTACTGTTTTGCCCATTACATTTGTACCCAGAGGAAGTCCGAATTCGTCACCTAAAGCCACTCTTACCGCCGGTGCAATCTGAGCCTCCACAATTACATCCTTGTCATTGAGATCCTCCCAGAGTTCTTCTGTATCAATCTTGATTGTGATAGCGCCTGTCGGACATACCGCTCTGCACTGTCCGCAGTTTACACAGTTTGTCTCTGCAAGAGGCATGTCAAAGGCTGTTGTAACCGCCATTCTGGAGCCTCTGTACGCAAAATCTATAGCGCCTACATTCTGTATTTCTGAGCACATACGCACACAGTCTCCGCACAGTATGCACTTGTTGGGGTTTCTCATTATCGCAGGTGATGAGAAATCTTTGTTGTCCCATATGCTGTACGGTTCAAATCTTACTTCTTTTAGGCCAAACTTGCAGGCAAGATCCTGCAGATCGCAGTTAGAGCTGATTTCGCAGGTTGTGCAGTCTCTGCAGTGATCGGCAAGCATAAGCTCTAAAATCATTCTGCGGTATTTGCGCAGTCTCGGCGTATTTGTCTTTATTTCCATTCCGGAGCGCGGCGGTGTTGAGCATGATGCCATTATCTCACCGTGCTTGCCTTCAACTACACACATTCTGCATGCACCGAATGTTGAAAGCTCTGAATAGTAGCAGAGCGTAGGAAGCTCTATTCCTGCTTTTCTTACGAGGCTGAGTATGTTTTTTTCGCCTTCGATTGCAACAGGCAGGCCGTCAATTATCATGTATTTTTTTCCATTCATCGTATTCATATAATCAGTCCTCCTTGATTGCATTGAATTTGCAGGTGCTTATGCATGCTCCGCATTTGATACACTTGTTCTGATTTATTTCAAACGGTTCTTTCACTTTGCCCTCTATCGCACTTACCGGGCATGATCTTGCACACAGGCTGCAGCCCTTGCACATATCTTTGTCAATTACAATCTGTTTGAGAGCCTGACATGTTTTAGTTCTGCATTTTTTGTCAACTATATGCTCTATATATTCGTCTCTGAAATATTTGAGTGTTGAAACAACCGGATTTGCTGCGGTTTTTCCGAGTCCGCACAGTGCTGTTGATGTAATTGTATCAGCCAGCTCCTCAAGCATATCAAGATCCGAAAGCTCACCCTTGCCTGCGACTATTTTTTCAAGGATTTCAAGCATACGTCTTGTACCCTCTCTGCAAGGCACGCATTTACCGCAGGATTCGTTCTGAGTGAAATTCATAAAGAATCTGGCAACCTCAACCATACAGGTATCCTCATCCATTACAACAAGTCCGCCTGAGCCTATCATGGCTCCCGCTTTTTTGAGACTGTCAAAGTCTAAAGGCAGGTTGAGATGCTCCTCCGTAAGACATGCTCCCGAAGGTCCTCCTATCTGTACCGCCTTGAAGCCCTTGCCTCCTCTGATGCCTCCTCCTATGTCAAATATGATTTTGTGAAGCGGAGTTCCCATAGGAATCTCTATAAGGCCGGTGTTCACAATGTTGCCTGTAAGCGCAAACGCCTTGGTTCCCGGGCTTTTTTCGGTGCCTATGCTGCAGTACCATTCTGCGCCTTTTTCGATTATGATCGGTACGTTCGCAAATGTTTCAACATTGTTTAACAGGGTAGGCTTGCCAAACAGTCCCTGCTCAACAGTTCTCGGAGGTTTAACTCTCGGCATACCTCTGTCGCCTTCAATCGACGTTGTAAGGGCACTTCCCTCACCGCATACGAAAGCTCCGGCACCTTTGACTATCTCTATATCAAAATTAAAGCCTGTCCCGAATATGTCCTGACCGAGCACGCCGTATTTTCTGGCATCTCTGATAGCTCTGTCAAGTCTCTGAACTGCCAGAGGATATTCCGCTCTTACATATATATATCCCTTTTCTGCTCCCGCAGTATGGCCTGCTATTATCATACCTTCAAGCATCTTGTGAGGGTCTCCCTCCATAATGCTTCTGTCCATAAATGCACCTGGGTCACCCTCGTCACCGTTGCAGACAACATATTTGACAGGTGATTTCTGCTGCTTTACCTGAATCCACTTGCGGCCTGCAGGGAAGCCTGCGCCGCCTCTGCCTCTCAGGTTTGATTCAGTTATGATTTTTATTACATCATCCTCTGTAATGTCAAACAGACATTTTTCAAGTGACGAATATCCGCCGTATGCTATGTATTCTTCAATAGACTCCGCATCTATCTGTCCGCAGTCCTCAAGCACAATTCTTGTCTGGTTGCTGTAAAACGGTATTTTTTCCTGAACAGGATAGCTGATGCCGTCTTTTTTGTATATCAGACGGTCAATAACCTCATCTCCTATTATGGATTTTTCGAGTATCTCCTCGCAATCCTCCACACCGACTTTGAGGTAAAGAAGCTTCGCCGGCTCTATTCTCAGCAGCGGTCCCATTTCGCAAAAACCGTGGCATCCGCTTTTTTTCATGCTGAGGCATTCGCCCTCAACTTCCTCATACAGCTTCACCTGACAGACTATGCCTTTTTCTTCTATAAGGTGTTTGAGTCTGTCATATATCTCAAGGGAGCCTCCTGCAACGCATCCTGTTCCCCCGCACACATAAATCTTTTTTGTCTGCTTTTCTATCTGATAGAGAAAGTTCTCTCTTAATTTCTGCAGCTCTGCTCTGTTTCCTATCTTCATTACTGCCTCCTTATTTTAATTCCTGTAAAAGTTCAATGGCTTTTTCCGGTGTCATCGCCGGATAAACTTTATCATTAACGGTTAAAACAGGAGCCAGTCCGCACGCTCCGAGACATGATACGGTTTCGACCGTAAACTGCAGATCCTCTGTTGTTTTCTGTCCGTCTGCCAGATTGAGTTCTTTTTTGAGTGCATTTAAAATCGGAATGGATTTTCTGACATGACAGGCTGTACCATCACAGATTTTGATTACGTATTTTCCTTTTGGTGTAAGAGAAAAGTTTTCATAGAATGTTGCAATGCTGAAAAGCTTTGCAAGGCTTACATCAAGCTTCTCTGCAAGATAATCAAAAGCTTCTCTTGGAATATATCTGTATTCCTCCTGAACATCCTGCAGAATAGCCACTATCGGTTTATTGTCTTTGTGATTTTCAACAATAGCATCAATTTTCCGATACAGTTCGTTGTTTGTCATAAAACCCTCCATTTAATTTGTTATTTTTTTAACAACATTTCTGTGCAAATCCACTGCTAAATTATTT
>CAVJEY010000118.1:0-6702 GCA_963648745.1 Christensenellaceae bacterium Phil1 | reverse complement strand
TATAAAAACAGAATTTTGCTGAGGGGAACTGATTATACCATAAATCAGGACTCATACACCGGGAATACAAAAATCGGGACAGCGTCTTTTGTAATAACAGGAAAAGGAAACTTTAAAGGAAACAAAAAAATAACCTTTAAAATAGTAAAATAATAAGCAGAACAGATTCTATGAATGAAGGCAGAAAAAAAGAACAATTAAATATAAAATCAGACTCTGCCATAAAAATAAAAATACGTGAGGAAGAAGAAAATTACTTTGGAGATGAGAAAAAAAGACGTCATCGTCTGGAAACAAGAAGCCGCACTGTTGCAATAATGGCAATAGCAGCTGCAGTGATATATGCCATGGTGATAGTTCTTCCCAACGGTATGAGTGCGACAAACAGATTATCTGTTTCGTGGTTTTTTGAAGTGTTCAGATCAAACATTGAAGCACTGGCAGATCTGATTGGCGGAAATGCAAACTACATGAAGATCAATATGACAAGAACCGCAGCAGCAGGTCTTGCAGGCGCCGCCCTTTCTGTAAGTGGAGCGGTGTATCAGGGATCATTTAAAAACGCTATGGCATCGCCTACTACGCTTGGAGTTCAGTCGGGAGGCGTTATGGGCGGCATGATATATGTTATGCTCATATACGCTCAGGGTGTATCTGCCGCCAAAAATGATGCAGATACCATGAGTATATTTCAGAAATATGAAATGAGCTTTTTTGTGCTTGCAGGATGCTTTTTTGCAGTGGCTCTTATAGTAACCCTTTCAAAGATAGTGGGTAGAGGCAGAGTATCGTCTGTTGCACTAATACTTTCAGGATTTATATTCAGCGGATTTATAGGCGGTATAGAGGAACTGGTGCAGTACAGAATGCTTCTTGAAAACACTTACGATGACAGAACCTATTTGCTCAGATATATGATGATGGGCTCATTTGACAGGGTTGCATCATTAGAGCAGCTTTTAATAATGGGGATACCTATTGTTACAGGCATAGGTATAATAATATTTTTCAGAAACAGGATAAACATACTTGTGTTTGGAGAAGAAGAAGCAAAAACCATGGGCATAAATGCGGAAAGAGAAAGGAACATAACAGTTGCAGTTGTTACGGCAATAACTGCCGTAGTGATTTCTTTCTGTGGTATGATAGGCTTTGCAGGCTTTATAATACCACATATCGCAAGGAGATTTACTGGACCGGATTTCCGGTATCTGATACCGGCATCAGCCCTGCTGGGGGCGGATATAATGATGTTTGTTTATTATGCTGCCACCTGCTTTAATTATTCCACATCAATTAATTTTATGACAAGCTTGGCAGGTGGATTGATATTCCTCTGTATGCTTATAAGATTTAGGAGCAGAAAAAATGCAGACTGGGCATAAAAGCATATATGATATAGACACATTGATAAGGTACGAAAAAATAGCCGTAAGAAAAAAACTACTTGTGATATTTGCAGCTGCCGCATTGATTTTCTTTATTTCAGTGTGTGAAAGGTCCGATTTTAAAGGTTTTTATTCACCGGCGACGGTTATCGAAAACATAAAAACGTGGATTTCTCTGACAGGAGCAAAAGGCATTGCCGGAGAGATTTTAAAAACACAGGCGGCATCAGAACTTGCGGGGTATCTTGATACGGTATACAGAGTAAAACTCTGCACTGTGACATTTGTATGCGGGATGGTTCTCGCAATGGCAGGGATGCTCTTTCAGAATGTGTTCAGAAATCCCATAGCGGCTCCGACAATGCTTGGAGTAAACACAGGTGTAAACCTTGGAATAATAGCGCTTATTTCATCATACGGGGCAGTGGCTGCATATATGCCATTTCAGAAATATATCTACTGCTATACAGGTGCGGTTGTTATGCTTGCGGCGGTTCTTGCTGTCGGCAAGCTTTCAAGCGGAAGAGGCAGATTTTCTGTATATGATCTGCTTATAGCAGGAGCTATTCTTTCACAGATAGCGGGAGCCGGAGTAACATTTTATCTGTATAATTCAGATAACGATGCGGCGCTTGTATATCAGCAGATTTCAAAAGCAATTTATGTGGATACACAGCCGGTATCCCTTATATTTATAACAGCAGCTGCTGCCGTAACACTGATTCCTGTGTATATGGCAAGGTTCAGCTTTAATGCTGTGAGCTTTGAGGACAGCGAGGCCAGAAGTCTAGGAATAAAACCTGTGGCAGTGAAAATAACGGCACTGATTTTAGGAACATTTATGGTTACGGCAGGTATGGTTCACTGCGGATCTGCGGGGATGGTATCTCTGATTGTACCATTCATAAGCAGAAGCATATTCGGGGCAGACTTTCGAAAACTGTTTATGGGAAATATACTCATCGGGGGAGCAGTTCTCCTTTTGTGCAGAGATATAGCCTCATTTTTCCCGTTTGGAGGATATGGACTTCCGATAGGAACAGTTGTTGACTTTGTGGCTATGCCTGTATTTGTAATCATTTTGGTTAAACAGAGGAGGACTTGGGAATGAAGTTGGAACTTGTTGGTATTTCCTGCGGGTATGGAGGCAAAAAGATACTTGACGGTATTAATATGGAGGTTGTTTCCGGAGACATATGCTGTATTCTAGGGCCTAACGGAGTGGGAAAAACAACGCTTTTTAAAACTATACTCAAACTGATAAAACCTCTCGGAGGACAGATAAGGATAGATGGTGACGATATATCAAAGTGGTCCGAAAAAAGAATGGCTGAGAAAATTGCCTATGTGTCACAAAGCCATATTCCTCCGTTCCCGTATATAGTTAAGGATATAATTATGCTTGGGAGAATCAGCAGCGTGGGATATTTCGGTCAGCCGTCAAGATACGATTATGAGGTTGTTGAACAGGTTATGGAAGATATGGGTATATTACATTTGAGAGAACGAGTGTATACTGATGTTTCCGGCGGAGAACGGCAGATGGTCATGATTGCAAGAGCGCTGGCGCAGGAGCCTGAGATGCTTGTGCTTGACGAACCTACCTCAAGCCTTGATTACGGGAATATGCTCAAAGTTATAAACAGAATAAGAGATCTCAGAAGCAAAGGTTACGGAGTTATAATGACCACACATAATCCGGATCACGCATTTATGTGCGAAGCAAAAACAATGCTGCTTCAGAGCAGTAGCAGGGCAGTGTTTGGCAGAGCTTCTGAGGTAGTTACGGAAAAAAATCTCAAAGAAGCATACGGAGCAGATGTAAAAGTGATTGAATATACTGATGCAAACGGTCGTTTTATGAAACTGTGTGCACCTGTATTCAGTGATAAACAGTATCAATATTAAGGAGAAAAATATGGAGCTTACACAAAAAAGAATTGAAGAAAGCAGCGCGATGATAAAAAAAATCGCAGATAACATTGAAAAGGTGATAATAGGCAAAAGGGACAAGATTGAACTTGTGATACTGGCAATGCTGTGCGGAGGAAATGTCCTTATAGAAGATGTTCCCGGGGTAGGAAAAACAAGCCTTGTCAGTGCTCTTGCAAAATCCGTTTCATGTGACTTTTCCAGAATACAGTTCACACCGGATGTAATGCCGTCAGATGTTACGGGATTTTCAATTTTCAATCAGAAGACAAGAGAATTTGAATTCAGACCGGGCTCTGTTATGAGCAATATAATTCTAGCAGACGAAATCAACAGAGCTTCAGCAAAAACACAGTCAAGTCTGCTTGAGGCTATGGAAGAAAAGCAGGTGACTGTAGACTCTAATACATATAAGCTGGAGGAGCCTTTTATGGTTCTTGCCACAGAAAATCCACTTGAGTCATACGGTACATATCCGCTGCCGGAAGCTCAGATAGACCGGTTTATGATGAAATTATCTCTTGGTTATGCTGAATTTAATGAAGAAGTGAAGATAATATCAATGAGCCGCGATACAAAAGAAGCATTGCAGTCTGTAGCATCAAAAGAGGAAATAATCAATCTCAGGGAAACGACGGAAAATGTTTTTGTAAGCCCGATAATAAGTGAATATATAGTCAGAATTGTTACAGCAACAAGAAACAACAGCGATATTGCAATAGGAAGTTCACCGAGAGGAGGAATTTCCCTGTACCAGTTATCAAGAGCGTATGCGCTGTCAAAAGGGAGAAGTTACGTGATTCCCGATGATATTAAATATCTTGTGCGATATGTTCTTGTACACAGAGTGTCACTTACACATGATGCAAAAGTCAGAAAAAAAACTGCTGAGGATATTTTGAGTGAAATACTCTCATCTGTAGCAGTACCGATTGCAGGCGAGGAGAATTTTAGACAGAATGAAAACAAATAAAACAGCAAATCTTCGCAGCAACAGAATATCAGGGTACATCTTAAAAAGGATTTTTATATGTCTGATGCTGCTTGCTGCAACCTGCCCTGTACCCGTATATGTAAACAGCATATTCGGATATCTGCCGGCAACGGCAGTAATACTGGGGATAGCCGGTTCATATGTGTATACCCGTATAATATCGGCAGGTATAGCTTTTGAAGAAACTTCCGATATATCAGTCTGCACCAAAGGCGAAGAAACAAAATTAAGTGTAAGAGTAATCAACAGATCTCCGTTTATAGTTACAAACGCAAATATTGTTTTCAGCATCAGGGATATATTCGGAAACGACAATACTCTTGCCGCTGTGAATATCACTATGGGCGGTAAGGAAGAAAGAAACTTCGATTTTTCCTGCCGGTTTGACCACGTGGGAGTATACAAAGCAGGACTCAAAGAAATTGTTCTGAGTGATATGTTCTGCCTTTTCAGAAAAAAAGCAGTGAATAACAGTCTTTACAATGTAACAGTGGTTCCCGCCGTATATGAGCTTTCAAATATGGAACTGTCGACAGAAACCCTTTCGGAAAGCAGGAAAATGATAACTCCCGTACTCATAGACGGATTTGATTATTCAGGCGTGAGAGAATATGTTATAGGCGATCCTATCAAGAAAATCCACTGGAAGTTATCGGCGAGAACAGATAATTACATGACCAGAATTTATGAAACATACGGCAATCCGGGAGTGTCGGTAATATATGATTTTTCATCACCGGAATATGACGCGGAAACAATGATGAGCATTTATGACGGCATTGTTGAAACAGGCGTTGCACTGTGCAGATTTGCGCAGAAAACAGGAATGGAGCATGAAATTATATATATAGATAAAGAAGGCTTCAAAGCAACCGGAACAGTATATGAAAATTCCGATTTGCCTCACCTCACAGAAAGTCTGCCTGTAATAAACAGTACAAAAGCGGCTTCTGCGAAAGCGCTGAAGCTTCTGGAAGAAACAGGTATGGCAATGTATTCGCTGGGAAATATTGCTGTATGTACCGGCAGTGCAACTGCAGAAATGATAGATATGCTCATAAGCATTAAAAACAGGGGAAGAAACCCGTTGCTGATACTGATAATTCCTAAAGAACTGACAGAAAACGAAAGAAGGAATATAACAGCGCCTCTTCGGGCTCTTGATGATTACGGAATAGGGTATTATGCGGTTTATTCATGTGAACAGCTCAAGGAGGGAGTCAGAGTATGAACATAAGAAATGCTGTCAGGTATGAAATATGGGATTATATTTTATGTACAGCGCTGACTTTTGCAGCAGGCCAGATGATATGCTATGGTTTTTTTGTAAAACCCTCTGTTATATCGTCGGTATTTCCGGTGCTGGCAGCGGCATCAATAATTACTGCGGTTTTGTTTGCTGTTAAATATAACAGAAAAAGCCTTGTAACAGGAATTATTGCCATTGTTGTGATTGCAGGCATTATATTTGCCGTATCGGCCGCAAAGGGCGGAGTCCTGCTTACAGACAAAGAAAGCAATCCGTTTCTTTTTATAGTAATAACATTTCTGATTTCGACAGGAGTAGTGCTTCTTTCAAGAACCAGAACAGGAATCTGTATTATATTTGCGGCTGTATCGGTTATATTTGCAGGTATATGGTTTCTCTACGAAAAAGGAAATGCAGTATATCTTATAATTGCGCTGATTGCATCGGGCATGCTGCTTGCATACAGAACATATGAAGTGAACGCTTCAAAGTATCATACCGTAAAGTTCAGAACAGGTCAGATGATATCGGCCTCACTTGCCGTTATGCTTATAATAACGGCCATAGGCTGCGGCATATTTTACGGAATAGTAAAACCTCTTGATCCCGGCACAAAAGAACTGAAGCTTATAACAAACAGAATGGCTTTTGAAGTCATTGAAAAAACAGGAATTGCAAATACTACGACATCTTATGATCCGGATATGACCGGAAGCAGAGATAACAATCGGGACAAGCCCGCGGCAGATAATAAAGATAAGGACAAAAAAGACGATAAAGAAAAAGATCATAATGAAAAAAAAGAAAGCAATAATGCTTTTGCCGATTTGCTCAAAACAACAGGCGCAAAGCTGTGGTATCTGATATCATACGTATTCAGAAACATTCCGGTCTGGCTGTATCCGATTATCGTGGCGGCTGTCATAGCTTTAGCAGTATATATAAAAAAACTTCTGCGAAAACGAAGATTTGGCAGGATGTGTGAGAAAGGCAGAGGAGAGGCTGTCATAGCGATGTACAATTTCTATCTGCGGTCATTCGGAAGAATGGGTATTGCAAGAAACAGCAGAGAAACCCCGTTTGAATTTGCAGAGACAAAAATGACAGCGCTGTCTGTATTTAGATATGAAGATACGGAC
>CAVJEY010000117.1:1895-6800 GCA_963648745.1 Christensenellaceae bacterium Phil1 | reverse complement strand
CAGGCATACGGCTACAGAAATGAGGTGACACATGTTATCTTCAATCTGCTGAACAATGCAAGAGATGCCATTGTGGAGTCAGGTGCAGAGGACAGAATAATAACGGTGGAGATGTCAGAGGTACCTTGCGGAGATATCTTAGAGTGTACTGCAGCGCCGGCAGAAAGCACAGCGGAAGCTTCCATGACAGAAAAATCCGCAAACAAATCCGCAAAAAAATCAGATGCGGAAGGTCTCGGATGTGGTATGATAAAAATCACTGTATCAAACAAAGGCAGAGAAATTCCGGAAGAGGTGCTTGAACACATATTTGAGCCTTATTTCACGACAAGAGACGACAGAGGAGGCACCGGGCTGGGGCTTTACATATCCATGCAGATAGTGGAGGATCGCATGGGAGGAGAGCTCCACGTGGAAAACATCGGTGATGGCGTATGCTGCACTGTACTGATTCCCGAAAGAGTTCCGGATGGCGAAACTGATGAGGAAAACGAAGAAATCTGTTGATTGGACAGAAGAAGGAGTAATATGAGTACTGACGAAATGCTGAAAAATCTCAAAATACTTTATGCCGAGGACGATGAGGAGGCGCGTGAGGAACTGACCGATGTGCTGAAACGACGTGTAGGGCGTGTATATGTATGCGAAAACGGAGCGCGCGGGCTGGAGCTTTATAACGACTACAAACCGGATATAATTATCGCAGATTATTATATGCCTGAGATGGACGGCATCGAAATGATAAACCGGATACACGAGCAGGATGATAATATCGCGGCGGTTATTATTTCCGCAGTCAGAGAGACAGATACAATTATCAGAGCAATAGATGCAGGAATATACAAATACATCCTGAAGCCGGTAAACGTTCAGGAACTGCTGGGAGTGCTCAGAGAGCTTGCGGAAGAACTTTACGGTAGTCGAAAACATAAGTCGGCGGCACTGCCTGAAAACAGGAAAAAGATTGAGGATGAGATAAAAAGAGAGTTTTCTGCCATGCTCAAGGCAAATACGGGAAAAGGTCCGAGAAACGTGAGTGTTTTTATGAACGGAGAGAGGATTGAAGTGGTGGCATCGGACGTTCTGACTGTTTTAGAAAAAAATATCCTCGACAGCAATCGGAATGTCGGTATAATAAAACACATCAGAGAATTATTCTTCTCTGTGAAAGAAAAAGAGATATGCGATATGATTATGAGAATATCAGGCTGCAGAGTCACATTGTCAGATGTCATTATCAGCCCTGAGAAGGATAAGAACAAGATGACATTTACTATCGGCCGGGGCGAATAAGGAGTGCAAAAATCAGTGGATATGCCGGAGACACTATGTCAGATTATAAAAAATCATGTTGACAACCTTCGGAATATCGCTATAATAGTTGATGTAAGAGCTCATTCGCAATGCAGCAGAGGAAGTCGGGATAATGGTTCTGAAGTTATCAGGCTCTGGGGTCAGACCGGCAGAGATTCTGATATATGCGAACGAGAAACAAAACTGAAGATTTGCTGTCAGACAGGGCGAATAAGGCTCGGGGCAATTAGCTGATGTGTCCGGAGAAGCGTGCCGGGAGACAGTATGGTATTGAGCTGATTTGTAAGCTTGGACGGAGAATAATTAAAGGCTGTTTGAGAACATACAATTTATTTTGTATGTTCTCTTTTTGTTTTCTGCCGGAAAACAGCGCAGGTGACACACCCGGCAGAGGAATTATATCAATATATTTTATTTATGAAAGGAGAGAAAAAAGTGACAGAGAAATTGCAAAATGAAGTGAAAAGCTTCAACCCGATTCGCGCAATCATAGTCATATTATTGGTCATTGCAGCTTCTTATGCAGTGGCGCTCACAGTGGTACCGGCAGAAAATCTGGGAACAGAGGGCGGCAATATAGGTATCTGGTCATGTGTGCCTGCAGTTTTCCTTGTAGTGTATATTTTCGCTACAAAACGAGTTCTTGAAGGACTGATACTGGGCTCGATTGTTGGTCTGATATTTGCCGCTCCGACAGGCAATTTAGTTGCTGATTTCAGTACTACGGCAACAGAGGTTATGATGGATGAGGACACCGGCTGGCTTATACTTGTCTGCGGACTTATGGGTTCCATCATTAAGCTGATTGAGGTAAGCGGAGGAGCACAGGCTTTTGGAGAATGGGCCGGAAGGAAGGCAAAAACAAGAGAAGCCACATTGACATGGACTTATATTCTGGGATGCATCATCTTTATCGATGACTATCTCAACTCCATGACTATCGGCTCCTGTATGAAGAAACTGACTGACAGATACAATGTGTCACGTGAAATGCTCAGTTATGTTACATCTTCAACAGCTGCACCTCTTTGTGCATTGATTCCGATATCCACATGGGCTATATTCGCAGGACGTATTATGGTAGGAAACGGTTACGGTACGGAGGGCAATGAAATAGGAGCGTTTATTACTACAATTCCGTTCAGCTTCTATGCATGGGCCGCTGCATTAATTGTTCCATTGATTATCTGGCATATAATTCCTGTATTCGGACCTATGAAGAAGGCTGAAGAGAGAGCGCAGTCCGGCGGACCTTTAGCGCCTCCGGGATCAGAAAAGATTGACCTGGGTGCAGGTGAAGTTGAAATCAAAGGCAAGCCTAGACTGTTCAATCTTGTTATCCCTGTTTTCAGCATGATTTTCTTTACAATATTATTTGATCTTGACATGCAGCACGGAGTAATTGCTACGATGGGTGTCTGCTTCATTCTCTTTGTGGGTCAGAAGCTGATAACTGCCGAGGAATTCTGGGACTACAGCATTGAGGGCCTTAAGAACATGATTCTTCCTCTTTGCCTGATGATTCTGGCATATATTTTTGCATCAGTAAACGATCAGATAGGATTTACACGTTTTGTAATTGATGTTGCTGTAAATCATGCTTCACCGTCAATGCTTCCTCTTCTGATATTCGTACTTCTTGCAATAACAGAGTTCTTTACGGGAACCAACTGGGGCATGTACATAATCGCACTGCCGATTGTTATTCCAATCTGCATGGGAACAGGAATACCTGTTGCTCTCGGCTGCGGAGCTGTAATCTCAGCCGGAGTATTAGGAAGCCACTGCTGCTTCTATTCCGATTGCACAGTTATAACTTCATCCGCTACAGGCTGCGACAATTTTGCGCACGCATGGACTCAGATGCCGTTTGGTCTCCTTGCAGGAGTCATAGCAGCAATAGGATATATTATCTGCGGAATAGTTATGGTATAGCGCATAAGCACGCAAGGTGCGTATGTTATAAATATGTCTGATTTATACATGAAACAGCAGACAGTTTTCATAAAATGCTTTATATATAAAAGGTCGAGGCGAAAGCTCCGGCCTTTTATTTTTAGACGATATGTCTAACTGTGAAAAAATAAAATACGGTGTTGACATAAAGCAAACTGATTGACTATAATAGTGCCATGACATGTCTAATTGTGAAAGAAAGGAGTTGTCATATGGCTGTTTCAGCTAAGGATAAGGAATTTATGGCGAAGGTGGCTGCATATTTTCGCAGCACAAAGTCTCCGCAGGAACCGGACGGATCTATCCGGAAGACTGCTGTTAAGTTTGAAATTAACCGTAACAAGGTCAGAAAGATCCTGATCACAACGGGAGATATAAAGTCGCCGATTACAGATGAAGCTGTTCAGATGCGATGTCAGGGATTAAGTATCAGGGAGATAGCGAAAATCTTTGGTGTGTCTGTGGCGACGGTATCCACAGCATTGCCTTATGAAGATAAGGTTGACAATACTCTTGAACCTACAGAACATGCATCTGATGTCAGAGAATACCGTGCATATGAGAAAAAACAGATAGAGAGGCAGGCAGGAAAAATGCCAGTGAATAAGGATGTACCTGACGCATGGAAAGGAGATATTATGGCAAGGCAAAATGAAATCAAAAAAGAATGGCAGAAGGATATCAGGATGTCATATACAGAAGCCTATCACAGGCCGCACAGAAAGACATGGGAAGATTTTGATGAGATGAAGGAATTTTTAATGACGGAGCTGGCTGAAGATGTTCCGGATGAACTTAAAGAGCTTCTTGAAGCTATGGATTCCATGGAAAAAAATGATGAGGGAGAACAGGAATTAGAAGAACTCCTTGCAAAGGAAAATCTCACAAATGAAGAAAAAAACAGGATGCTCATGCTGCAATTCACAACAGGCCGATTTGCCGGTTCTTTGAATGATAGGAACGGGAGAGTGCTGGAGGAGATTGCAGGAGAACGCCTGCCGCTTGAGCCGCTGGAAGTGCTTCGCCTTCATATGGAACTTTATAGTGATTGTGCTGATAATGTAGTTCGGGACGATATTGCAGAAGTGTTCAGGAAATATGGCAAGGTCGAACATGGCAGGAGCATCAGCCGGGATGTAATTGTCCCGGGGGATATTCCGCTCTATGCAATTCATTATGTAATTCAGAGAGCCTTTGGCTGGGAAAATTCTCATCTGCACCAGTTCGAACTTCCGGAGGAAAGGGTCAAAACACTGACAGCTGACAATGCCTCCACATGGAGCCGTATGGTAGGTATTCTGTTCCGTTCGCCGTTTATGAATGAAGACGATGAGTTCTGGGCAGATGATTATAACGGCGGCAGCTTCAAAAACTGGCTGCGGAAGAAATATACAGGGCCATATATGTCTCAGTGCCATGGAGAAGGAATTGTTTCCTGCCGGGAGGATATGATGAAGCTGAATATGAATGCTGATTGCTATGTTCTTTATGTCAGAGCTTATAATCGGGAGACCCAAAAATATGACGGGGAGGAATACATTTCCCGGGTATCATTGGTACTGGATTATCAGGGAAACAGGAGGCCGGAACCAAAACCATGGGTTGGTGATGAAGTGCCATACAGGGTGGAAACGG
>CAVJEY010000117.1:1019-1885 GCA_963648745.1 Christensenellaceae bacterium Phil1 | reverse complement strand
ACTTGAAAAGGTTCCGTCAGAAGGCCTTAAATTTCTGTTTGAACGTAATCCCACGGCTCTTCTGGAGCGGCTTCCGATTAACTCTGTTCTTGCAGCCGGAACGTTTGAGCTTCCGGAGAATTCTCCGGCTGAAGAACGCGAATATGTTGAGGAGCAACTGGTACATTCAGGTGATGAGATGTATATGGATGCAGAAAAGGACATAAAGCGTATTATACAGGAACAGATTGATTCTCCTGAGATGCAGGTGCAGCCAATGCCGGTGACAGATGTACTTTTGTATAACTATGACTTTGGGGACAACTGGAAGATACGTATAACAGCCAGTGAAAATTGTCTGGATCTGGTGGAGTCCGGCAGAATCACGCAGTCAGAGCTTGACAGGGCGAATATAAAGTGCAGGGAAGTATACAGACCTGTACTGATTGCCAGGGATGGGGAAATGCTTGTGGATGATGTGGGAGGAATCTGCGGGTTTGCTGAATTCCTGAAAACAATCAATCCGGATCTGAAACATATGAATCCGGAAGAAAAAGAAGATGCAAAGCAGAAGAAAAAAGAGTACGTTGCCTGGGCAAAGGGTCTTGGGTGGCATAGAGAAAATCCATTGAATTTTAATCTGCTGTGATAAAGGTAAGGTATGCGGAAATATCGTTATATGCGGTGTTTCCGTATTTTTGTATGCCTGTAAAACACCTGTTAAGAGATTACACTAACACTGAAAGATGCCAAGTTAAGCGACAGAGCTTTTTGACAGAGAAACGGGAGACTGCAGAAGCTGCAGCAATTATATATCAGCCATATAAAGGCAGGCAGAGGCTCCTAAGGAGAAAAAGGAACACTGCCTGCTTCTAAATGGGTGGTGC
>CAVJEY010000117.1:0-1009 GCA_963648745.1 Christensenellaceae bacterium Phil1 | reverse complement strand
GACATATTGAAACCAGAGGGATTGCGAGATTTTACAAGCATATAATAAAATATGAAGTGTAGAAAAACAGCTACACATTGATGAAAAAACACAACGGTAAAGGAGCGCGAGAAACCATGAAAAAAATTGACGGAATCGGCAAAGACCTTTTAGAGAAGATGTATTGCCAGATGGAAGAAATCAGACAGTTCGAATTGAAATCGGCAGAATTATATCAGGCCGGTGAGCTTCCGGGATTTTTACACCCATGTGTTGGTCAGGAAGCTGCAGAGGTTGGTGTGATTTCAGCACTTAACCAGGACGACTTTATAGCCACTACACATAGAGGCCACGGACATATTATTGCCAAGGGTGCAAGTCTTGACAGAATGATGGCTGAGCTGTTTGCTAAAAAAGACGGTATATGCAGAGGTAACGGAGGATCCATGCATATGATGGACAGATCTCTTGGTATTATCGGAGCCAACGGTATTGTAGGCCAGGGAACAACACTTGCCACAGGAGCAGGTCTGGCATGCCAGTTAAACGGCAGGGGGCAGGTTTCGGTTGCATTCATAGGAGACGGTGCACAGAACGAGGGATTTTTCCATGAAAGTATGAATATGGCGTCTATATGGAATCTGCCGGTTATATTTGTTGTTGAGAATAATCAGTACGCGGAATCAACACCGCAGACATATCACATGAGACCGGCTGATGTTGCCAGGAGAGCAGACGGATATGATGTGAAATCATTTATTTGTGACGGAAACGACCTGTTTGATGTGTACAAAAAGGCAACCAAGGCAATTGAGATATGCAGAAAAGGAGATGGACCTGTTCTTATGGAACTTAAAACCTACAGATGGTTTGGCCATTATGTCGGAGATCCTGCGGTCTACAGACCTGAAGGAGAACTTGAAATGTGGAAATCACCGGAAAAAGAAGCTTTTGCCAAATTCAGAAAAAAAGCAATTGACAGCGGTGTGTTTACAGAAGATGAATTAAATGCAATCAGAGATGATGTGAC
>CAVJEY010000116.1:0-6889 GCA_963648745.1 Christensenellaceae bacterium Phil1 | reverse complement strand
GATCTTTCTTTACAACCCTGAAATCACGTATAAAGGAGATAATATCATAAGTGCGAACTTCGTTTGAAGAGATAAGCTTCATTGAAACAGACTATTCGAATCACCTGAAGATGAAGTATACGGGCAGTGAAATAGTAAGGAGCAACGTTACCATGAAGTATTATGACAATGAGGGTGATTTGATACAGACAAAATCAGAAACATTAGAGATTATGATAATTATGCAGACGCAGCATCTGCTGTTGAAATAGGGGCACCAACGAATGTTGAACTTAAAAGCAGTGGCTCAGAGTATGAGGTATATGCAAGTGAAGTGGAGATAAAACAGGCGAATGCAGTAGCATATTTTTGGGAGAACGGTAACTAAAAAGATATACTGGTCTTGGGGAGAAGAAGGTAATGATGTGCCGCACAAGCCGGACAGTGTTACTGTTGAATTAAATTATGTATTGGTAAATTAGTTGATAAAAAAGTGTAAATTTTATTAGTTATATAAAGGCTGTTGAATAAAAAGGGGAGAAGAATATGACTGTAGAAAGAATCAGAGAAGCCATTGTTAATATGGCTGATGAATTTAATATTTCCAAGGCGGTACTTTTTGGTTCCAGAGCAGATGGAACCAATAGAGAGGACAGCGATGTTGACCTTATTGTAGAGTTTACCGTACCGGTATCTTTGCTTACGATTGCTGAAATGACATATAGACTTGAAGATGCTTTAGGGCTTAGTGTTGATGTTATACATGGCCCGCTTAAAGAAGATGACATTATTGAAGTAAAAAAAGAGGTTCTTTTGTATGCAGCATAGAGATAAGATAACAATTCAGAAAGTTATTGCTGAAATGAACATAGGAATACAAATATTAAGAAGTACAGATATTGCTTCTTTTATGAACGATGAAGTGATTAAAAGGGCGCTGAGTATGACAGTTATTAATGTTGGAGAATTGATTAAAGTTGTTACAGATGAGCTGCGTTTGAAGCACAAAGATTTTCCATGGAGAGCTGTCGCGGGTATGAGAGATATTGCGGCACATAGATATCAGACATTAAGAATGGAAGATGTCTATACTACTGTATGCAATGAATATCCAGAACTGGTGAGCAAGCTTGAAAGTATAATTGAGATGGAGGAGCGGTTATGAACAGATTATACAAAGCACTCAAAGCTGTCCTGTGCTGCTGTCTTGCAGCCTTTGCAGCGTTTGGCATATATACGGTTGCGGATTACAGGCTTGATGCAGTGAAATACGCGACAGACTCTGCGCCTTGGTATCTGGGCATACAGATTGCGGCAGTGCTTACAGCAGCAGCTGCAGTAATACTTCTTGTTGCAATGGCTGTTGTCAGAAGGAAGCAGCAGCGGGTGTAAGACGGGTCTGATTAATGTACTGAAATAAAAACATTGATTTTGTTGCGGTTTTTAATATGCTGCATTGACAACTGTCGAAACATTTGGTATTCTGTAAGTGGTTTCAATAAAAGAATATTTGCCAATATAGTTTTGGATATAAGGCCCAAAAGTTTCTACCGTGACGCCGATAAGTCACGACTATTGGTTGCATTAACTTCTGTCCTTTTACTTAGACAGGACAATGCGTATATTGGCAAACAGGTTCTTATGACCTGTTTTATTTATTCCGGCAGAAAACAAAACGGAGGTGACCGGTGAAAGCGCTCGAAGAAAAAATTCTAAAAGAAGGTACAGTTAAAGAAGGCGGTATACTCAAAGTGGACAACTTTCTTAACCACCAGATTGATGCGCCGTTTCTCATGAAAATGGGAGACGAGATCAAGAGACTTTATTCTGACAGCGGCATCACCAAAATTCTTACAATTGAAGCTTCAGGCATAGCCATAGCCATGGCGGTGGCGGTTCAGATGGGACTTCCGGTTCTGTTTGCCAAAAAAAACAGAACCAAAAACATCAGCAGTGATACGTACTGTACCAAAGTTGCCTCATTTACACACGGTGTTGATTATGATGTTGTCGTAAGCAAATCATATCTTACATCTGAGGACATAGTTCTTATTGTTGATGATTTTCTTGCTCACGGTAATGCCCTTGAAGGGCTTGCCGACCTTGCGAAGCAGGCGGGAGCAAAAATTGCAGGTGCTGCGATTGCCATCGAAAAAGGCTTTCAGGGCGGCGGTGACAGGCTGCGCAGTGAAGGTATGCGCATAGAGTCCCTTGCACTGATTGAGGATATGTCGGACGGAAAAATCACCTTCCGTTAACAATCAGATTTTCTGCAAGATTAATTAACTATTTTTTACGTATTTGCCCGCAGGGCAGAAGGAGAAAAAAATGAAAAAAACTATCGCTTTATTACTTTCATTAGTAATGGTAATCGGAATGGTTGCTTTCACAGGCTGCGGTTCAGACAGCAGTGCAGACGGCAGCAACTTCAAAGTTGGATTTATCTGTCTGCATGACGAAAACTCAACTTATGACAAGAACTTCATCGATGCTGCAAACGCTGCATGTGAAGAGCTCGGTGTAGAGGCTGTTATCAAGACAAACATCCCTGAAGGACAGGAATGCTACGATGCAGCAGCAGAGCTTGTTGATGCAGGCTGCGGAATTGTCTTTGCCGACTCATTCGGTCACGAGGACTTCATGATTCAGGCTGCAAAAGACTTCCCTGACGTACAGTTCTGTCACTCAACAGGAACCAAGGCTCACACAGAAGGTCTTGACAATTACCACAACGCATTCGCTTCAATCTATGAAGGAAGATATCTTGCAGGCGTTGCTGCAGGCATGAAGATCAATGAAATGATTGAAGCAGGAAACATTACAGCAGACGAAGCTAAAATGGGATATGTTGGCGCATATACTTATGCAGAAGTAGTATCAGGCTACACTGCATTCTTCCTTGGCGCACGTTCAGTTTGCGAATCAGTTACAATGGAAGTAACATTCACAGGATCATGGTATGACGAAGCACTCGAAAAAGAAGCTGCCAACAAGCTTATAAATGACGGTTGCGTTCTTGTTTCACAGCACGCAGACTCAATGGGAGCACCTACAGCATGTGAAAAAGCAGGAGTTCCTAACGTATCATACAACGGAAGCACAAAGGATGCCTGCCCTAACACATTCATCGTTTCATCAAGAATCGACTGGACACCTTACTATGTATATGCAATCTCAGCAGCACAGAACGGCGAAGCTATCGATGCTGACTGGACAGGAACCCTTGAAACAGGTTCAGTTGTTTTAACTGATGTTAACGAAGATGTAGCTGCAGAAGGTACAGCAGACAAACTTGCAGAGGTTACAGAGCAGCTTAAATCAGGCGACCTTCAGGTATTTGACATTTCAACATTCACAGTTGACGGCAAGAAGGTTACCACATACAAGGCAGACGTAGACACAGATGCTGATTACACACCTGATACAGAAGTTATCGAGGACGGCGCATTCAAAGAATCACAGTTCAGATCAGCTCCTTACTTCGATCTTCAGATTGACGGAATCAAACTTCTTGATACAAAATTCTAAAGATAAATTTACCAGCAAAAGCCCCGGTTTTAGCCGGGGTTTTCGCGCTGGTACTGCACAGAAAAGCGCACAGCCTGCAGGCGTGAATTTTTCTGTGCAGTACAAAGCATGACGAACCATATGATACGTTTTAGGAATAATTAAGTTGAAGAAAGGTGTTGATTAACTTGGCCAACAGAGAAGTGGCTGTGTCCCTAAGGGACATCACAAAAGTATTCGGTACGACAAAAGCAAGCAACAAAGTAAATCTCGATATTTACCGGGGTGAGATACTGTCACTGCTGGGCGAAAACGGCAGCGGCAAAACCACCCTTATGAATATGCTGTCGGGTATATATTATCCTGACGGCGGAGAAATCTATATCAACGGCGAGCCGGCGTCCATACACTCTCCCAAAGAGGCGTTTGACTACGGCATAGGTATGATACATCAGCATTTCAAGCTGGTTGATGTGTTTACGGCTGCAGAGAATATAATTCTGGGACTCAAAGAAGAAGGCAGACTGGATCTCAAAAAAGCTTCCGAAAAAATCAGAAAGATATGTGATACATACGGGTTTGATATAGATCCGCAGCAAAAAATATATAATATGTCAGTATCACAGAAGCAGACCGTTGAAATAGTCAAAGTGCTTTACAGAGGCGCGGATATACTGATACTTGACGAGCCTACGGCGGTACTTACCCCTCAGGAAACAGACAAGCTGTTTGCAGTGCTCAGAAATATGAAAGAAGCGGGCAAGACAGTGGTTATAATTACGCACAAGCTTCACGAGGTGCTTGATATATCAGACCGCGTGGCTGTACTTCGCAAGGGTGAGTTTGTAGGCGAGATGATAACAGCCGAAACAAACGAGCAGGAAATGACAAATATGATGGTTGGACGAGCTGTCAGCCTCAACATCGATAGGCCGGAGCCTGTTAATCCTAAAGCACGTATCAAAGTCGAAAACCTTACAGTAAGAAGTCAGGACGGAGTTCTCAAACTGGATGATGTTTCATTTACGGCAAATTCGGGAGAAATTCTCGGTATAGCAGGTATATCAGGCTGCGGACAAAAAGAACTCCTTGAAGCAATAGCGGGACTTCAGCCGGTCGAAAACGGCACCGTTAAATACATCAATGACGACGGACAGGCAGAGGAGCTTATAGGCAAAGACCCTCTGCAGATTGCGGCGATGGGTGTTGCGCTCTCGTTTGTTCCCGAGGACAGACTTGGTATGGGACTTGTAGGCAACATGGACCTTACCGACAATATGATGCTCAGATCATTCCGCAAAGGCAAATCGCTGTTTACCGACAGAAAAACACCGCGAAAGCTTGCCGAAAAAGTGGTTGACGAGCTTGAGGTAAGCACAGCAAGCCTTTCGACTCCTGTCAGAAAGCTTTCGGGCGGCAATGTTCAGAAAGTGCTGGTAGGCAGGGAAATCGCATCGGCGCCTACAGTACTGCTTTCGGCATATATAGTAAGAGGACTTGATATAAATTCATCATATACAATATATGATCTGCTCAATCAGCAGAAGAAAAAAGGTGTTGCCGTTATTTATGTAGGTGAGGATCTCGACGTTCTGATGGAGCTTAGCGACCGTATTATGGTTCTGTGCGGAGGCAGGGTCAGCGGCATGGTTGACGGCAGAAGCGCAGACAAAAACGAGATAGGTATGATGATGACAAAATTCGGAGGAGGTGCCGACAATGAGTAAACTTAACAAAGAGCCGCTTCTCCATATAACCAAGCGCAAAGATATGCCTGCTGTCAAGACATGGGCAATCAGAATAGGAGCGATAGCTGCGGCGCTGATTGTATGCGCGGTTGTTACTATGCTGCTTACAGGACTTGATCCGTTCAGCGTATTCGGTACGATAATATACGGTGCGGCAGGAACAGAAAGAAAAATGCTGCTGCTGTTCAAAGAGCTTGCCGTGCTGCTTGCCGTGGCACTGGCGCTTACACCGGCATTCAAGATGAGGTTCTGGAACCTCGGCGGCGAGGGACAGATACTTATGGGTGCATGGGCCACAGCCCTGTGCATGATTTATATGGGAGATTCCATTCCGGGCGGCCTGCTCATAATCATATGCCTTGCTGCAGCAATCATATGCGGCGCGGTATGGGCTGCCATACCGGCGTTTTTCAAGGCCAGATGGAATACAAACGAAACGCTTTTCACACTGATGATGAACTATGTGGCAATACAGCTTGTGGCATACTTCATAATTCTGTGGGAGGTTCCAAAGGGCTCCGGCAAGGTCGGCATCATCAATCAGTCAACAAACGCAGGCTGGCTGCCATATATCGGAACCAACAGCTACATACTCGTAATCATATTCGTTGCGGTTATAACTGCGGGAATGTATGTATACCTCAAATACAGCAAACACGGCTATGAAATATCGGTTGTGGGCGAAAGCCAGAGAACCGCAAGCTATGTGGGAATCAAAGTGGACAGAGTTATACTGAGAACAATTCTTCTGTCTGGTGCTATATGCGGATTTACCGGCTGGATGATGGTTTCGGGCATAGACCACACCATTACGACAACCCTTGCGGGAGGCAGAGGCTTCCTCGGCATTATGGTTTCATGGCTGGCGCAGTTCAACGTGCCTGCAATGGTATTTGCAAGTCTGCTGATAGTGTTCTTAGGACAGGGTGCAGGAGAGATTTCAACCAGCTTCGGTCTTAACGAATCATTTGCGGACATACTTACGGGAATAATACTTTTCTTCATAATAGGATGTGAATTTTTCATAAACTACAAGGTGCATATCAGAGCAAAATCAGGAAAGGAGGACGCATAAATGTTTGATTTAGTTGCATTTATCCCCCGTGCAGTAATGCAGGGTATGCCGCTTCTGTTCGGCTGTACAGGCGAAACAATTTCCGAAAAAGCGGGAAGTCTTAACCTGGGTATTCCGGGTGTAATGTATGTAGGCGGAATAAGCGGGGTTATAGGGTCTTTCCTCTATGAGCAGAGCTGCAGCGGTGAGCTTAATCCGTTTCTTGCCATATTCATACCGATGCTGTCCTGTCTGATCGGGTCGCTTCTGATGGGACTTCTGTTCAGCGTACTGACAGTAACACTTAGAGCGAACCAGAATGTTGTGGGTCTTGCAATGACAACCTTCGGCGTGGGCTTCGGCAACTTCTTCGGAGGCTCGCTTATCAAGCTGACAGGCGGAGAGGTTCCGTCCATTGCACTTTCGGCAACAAGCAGATTTTTCAGCAGACATCTGCCGTTTGCAGGTGATCTGGGCTGGTTCGGCAAAATATTTCTTTCATACGGTTTCCTGACCTATCTGGCAGTTGCAATAGCAATAGTGACAGCTTATGTCCTCAAAAAAACCAGAGTGGGACTGCAGCTTCGCGCAGTGGGTGAAA
>CAVJEY010000115.1:0-6908 GCA_963648745.1 Christensenellaceae bacterium Phil1 | reverse complement strand
TATCGGGAGTTGGCGATGTATCACTTGAAACCCTGCTGAAGAGCAAAACCTACGGTAAAATATATATTATGATGGGAATAAACGAGCTTGGGTACAATCTGAGCGATAATGCGGATGCATACAGAGATCTGGTTGACATGATAAGAAAATATCAGCCTGATGCCATAATATATATACAGGCAAATCTTCATGTGTCCTCAAGCCGTTCAAAAACCGACAAAACCTTTAACAACAACAGGATAGACAACTACAACAATCTGCTGGCGGCCATTGCCGACAACCGAAATATATTTTATATTGATGTCAATGAGCTGTTTGATGATGCAAGCGGAGGGCTTGGAGAGGAATATACTTCAGATGACATTCATATCATGGGCAAGTACTACAGCGACTGGGGTGCGTGGATTGCAGAGAGAGTAATTGTCAGATAGCCAAAGACAAAGAGTCTGCAGTTTCAAAGCTGCTTAGGATATAAATAGGTATTATGACACAAAGACCGGCTTTTGCCGGTCTTTGCAGGTTGTATTGACTATCTTCTGCCTGATGCGTTCAGGACATTCCTTATTTTGTGTGATACCATTGCTCTGATGGCGTCTCTGCCGGGACCCAGATACTTTCGAGGGTCAAACTCGGCAGGGTTTTCTGCGATATATTTTCTTACCTCCGCAGTCAGAGCAAGTCTTAAATCGGTATCTATATTTACCTTGCATATTCCATGCTTTGCCGCTTCTTTAATCATATCCTCAGGAACTCCCTGCGCTCCGGGGATATTGCCGCCGTATTTGTTGCATTTATCCACAAATTCTTTCAGTACGGTTGATGCTCCGTGAAGCACCAGAGGTGTGTCCGGAATCAGCTTGTGTATTGCTTTCAGCCTTTCAAAATCAAGCTTTGGTTCGCCCTTGAACTTGTATGCGCCATGGCTTGTTCCGATGGCTATTGCAAGTGAGTCAACACCTGTTCTTTCGACAAACTCGGCAGCTTCATCGGGGTCTGTGAAGGTTGCGTTTCTGACATCGACATTAACATCGTCTTCGATACCTGCCAGCTTGCCCAGCTCAGCCTCGACAACAGCGCCCTTGCTGTGAGCGTATTCAACCACTTCTTTAGTAATGCGTATGTTTTCTTCAAACGGATGTTTGGAGCCGTCAATCATAACCGATGTGAAGCCGTCATCAACGCATTTTTTGCATATGTCAAAATCCTCGCCGTGGTCAAGATGAAGCGCTATATCAAGCCCTGTATCTAAAATGGCAGCTTCGACCAGCTTCATAAGATATGCGGGCTTGGCATATTTCCTTGCGCCTGCCGAAACCTGCAGAATAAGAGGGGCGTTTTCCTCCTGAGCAGCCTCGACAATGCCCTGTATAATCTCCATGTTGTTCACATTAAAAGCACCTACGGCATAATCTGCTTTGAGAGCCTTTTGGAACATTTCCTTTGTAGTAACTAAAGCCATAATTTACCTCCCAACTTACTTCTATGATATATTATACACCAGCAGGGGGCATTTTTCATTACTATTTTTGGTTCATAAGCATATTGAGCATAGGGCCGAAGGACTCCATCATTTTGCTTATGTCAGGAGCAGGCTCCTGAGGCGGCTGTTTTGGAAGGGCAAGGGAATCGGGATTAAACTGCCTCAGTCTGTTTACATTTTCAAGCGCATTTACGGTGTGATGCAGCTTATCTAAAAGCAGATCAAGCCTGAATGTATCAAAATATGCAGGCTGAGAGCCTCTGCCGTCATTTGACAGAAGCAGAAGCAGCAGAAATATTTTTAATGGATTTATATTCATGTATGTACCTCCGGACAGGCGTTTGCATTAAACGAGCCTTATTGTAATACATAATATGCGAATGGCAGGCATATTGTGCATATGAGGAGGATTTAAGATGAATAATAAAAGTATTATGGATATGGCAAGGCAGCTTGGACTGCCTGTTACGGAAGCAAACATAGAAGATGTGAGCAGTATGAGCCGGCAGCAGATGGAGACGGAGATCAAAAAGCTTAAAAACGAAATAAAAAAAGATCCCGAAACCTTCAGAAAACAGGTGGCGGCGATAAAATCACTTTCGGCTATGATGAATCCCGCGCAGAGAGCAAAACTTGAAAGTCTGCTGGGAATGCTTGAAGAATGAAAAAATTCCGCAGCATATGCTGCGGAAAAAAGATTAAAAGCTATTTTTCAAGACCGTTCCAGCTTTCGGAATCTCTGTCCCATTCCGGATAATCGGAAAGCACCGGTGCGGGATAGTCGATACCCAGTATGGCAATGATATTGCCGTTTGAGTTATAGAGAGGCGAGAAAACCGACCAGCACCATTTGCCTTCACCGTCCTGCCAGCCCGAACGCGCGGAAGCGACAAGCCCCGCTTCATAGGCTTCTTTGAACTGAACCTCACTGCCATAGGAGGTGCCCCATGTGTCAGGGTCTTTAGAACCGTCAACGGTGATATAGTAGCTGCCCTCGGAGTCAGGCGCCAGCGCATACATATATGTTGCGCCGCATTCTTTCATATAGCCGCTGAGGGTAGCACTTAGTGCGGTATATTCAGAGGAATTCATTGTGGCTTCGCCGAGATTCTGTGAGATGAGTGTTTCCAGTCTGTCGCACCAGCTTCCTTCCAGCTTTTTGGCATAGTCCTGAACATAGTCCATTGCCTCATCTCTGACATCCGACACAGCCTCAGGGAGTGTATAGTCCTTTGCCGGTTCTTTGGTTTCGGTTTTGCCTGTGCTGCAGCCTGCAAAGATGAGCATTGCCGTCGCAAGACACATAAGTGTGAATATTTTCAGATTGTGTTTCATCTAACTCTCCTTTGCAATTATCCTGCGTAGTTCAGCAGCACTTCCATTTTCCAGAATATGAGCAGACCTGCCGCTGCAACAATGGCCAGGGCTACGAGTATATCGCTGTTGTTGTATAAAAAATTTCTCATAATTTATCTCCTGAATTAAAAAAACTATATATAATGTACCATATTTTTTGTTTTTAGGCTATTGATTAGACAAAATTTTAATTAAAAATAATATAAACATTTTTTTAGCGGGCAAATTATTGTATAATAAAATAATGGTTAAGATAATTATAGAAAAAAACGACGGAAACCAGCGACTTGACAGGTTTCTCAAAAAATACTTAAAAAACGCGCCGCTGAGCTATATATACAAGGCAATTCGCAAAGACATCAAAGTAAACGGCAAAAGATGCCCCAAGGAGCATATGCTTGAGGCAGGTGATGAGCTTTCGGTGTATATATCGGATGACGAGCTTTCAAAGCTGACCCAGGTTAAGACTTACGCTAAGGCAAAGCGCCAGTTTGGGATTATTTATGAGGATGAGAATATCCTGATAGCGGATAAGCCTTTCGGGCTGCTTACTCACGGAGATGAATTCGAGAAAAAAAACACTCTTGCAAATCAGGTTACAGCTTACCTTATAGCCAATGGAGATTACAGCCCCAGAGCCGAAAAAACATTTTCGCTGGCACCTGCCAACAGACTTGACAGGAATACGACCGGCATTGTACTCTTTGGCAAAAACAGCTCCGCTCTCAAAGCGCTCAACGAGATGATAAGAGAGAGGGATGCAATAGGCAAATATTACAGGACAGTTGTTGCAGGCACTATGCGGGAGCCTCTTGTGCTTGAGGACAGAATTGAAAAAAACCATAGGGAAAATCGTGTAAAGGTATTGCCTATTGAGCAGGATTCGGGTAAAGTAATAAAGACTGCTGTAAGACCTGTGCAGACAGGCGGCGGATTTACTCTTGCGGAGGTTCATCTGGTGACGGGCAGAACTCACCAGATAAGAGCGCATCTTGCAGAGGCGGGATATCCGCTTATCGGAGACAGGAAATACGGCGATCCGAAGATAAATTCAATGGTGAGCAGACGGTTTAATCTGAACACACAGCTGCTTCATGCGTGCAGGATGGAATTCGGTGAATGCAAAGGTGTTTTTGAATACCTTTCGGGCCGGGAATTCATATCTTCTCCGTCGCAGGAGTTTATGAGAATAACAGCAGAGCTTACAGGAAACCATACTTAGGAGATTAACTGATGGCAGGTAAAGACAAAAAAAACTGGAGATACAGGAACAGACCATATATAGTTGCATTTGTACTGGCATTTGTGATGACGATGCTTGTGGCGCCCGAAATGATGGAGGGTGATTCCATGGAGCCTGTGATTTCGGACGGGCAGGCAGTGTGTGTTGTCAAGGAGTCATATTCTGCAAAGAGAGGAGAGCCTGACCTTAATGAGGTTGTAGTAATGGAAAAGGTTTATTCCGAAGAATATGCAGATGACAATATAATTGCAAGAGTTGTGGGACTTCCGGGAGATACCATAGAAATCAAAGACGGCAGTCTTTACCGGAACGGCAAACTGCATGAGGTAAACGGCAGCTCCGAATGTCCGGGCGAGTACAGTGTTACACTTGACAAAGACAGCGTGTTTATTCTGGCGGACAACAGAACAGCCAAAGATACTGCAGACAGCAGAACCATAGGACCTGTTCCGATGAGGGAAATCAAAGGCAATGCCAAGGTTGTTATATGGCCGCTTAGTGACATAGGAAGGATCAGATAGTGAAGGAAATCATCAAGGATGTTGTTATTGCCGCAATTATAGCGATAATAGTGATACAGTTTGTAAGGCCGACAATAGTCAAAGAAAGCTCCATGGAGGCCACTTTGTTTGAAAACAACTATATATTTCTTAACAAGCAGGCATATACATTCGGAGAGCCTGAGAGAGGAGATATAATTGTATTTCATTCCTCCCTTACAAGAGAGGACGGCAGCGAAAAGCTCTTGATCAAAAGAGTTATAGGGCTTCCGGGAGATACCGTTAAAATATGCGACAACTGTGTATACTTAAACGGAGAGCTTCTTCACGAGGACTATATCAAAGAGCAGGGCGTGGTGCCGGGTGACCTTGAGGTTACGGTGCCTGAGGGCGAACTGTTTGTGATGGGTGATAACAGGAGAGTCAGCATAGACAGCAGATATGAGGAGGTCGGCTGCGTTAAAATAGACGATGTGGTCGGCAAGGCGTTTTTCAGATTGTTCCCGTTCAGGGATATGGGCAGATTATAGAGGGGTTAACCGATGAAAGAGATACTGAGAGATATATTAATAGCAGCGGCAATAGCACTTATAGTTATACAGTTTGTAAGACCTGTGGTGGTACACGAAACATCCATGACAGACACTCTGCAGCCGGGGGATTATCTTCTTATGAACAAGATAATTTACAAAAACCACGAAGCGGAGCGCGGTGACATAGTGGTGCTTCATTCAAACCTGAAACAGGACAACGGCAGAGAGAAACTGCTGATAAAAAGAGTCATCGGATTGCCCGGCGACACCGTTTTTATCAGTGACAATTCCGTATATATTAATGGAGAGCTTTTGGAGGAAGACTATATCAGAGAGCCCGGAGTGGTGCCGGGGGATATAGATATAACCGTACCTGAGGGCGAATATTTTGTAATGGGTGACAACAGAGGCAACAGCATAGACAGCAGATCCGAGGAGGTTGGCTGCGTCAGGCATGAGGACCTTGTAGGCAAGGCGTTTTTCAGACTGTTCCCGTTCAAAAATATAGGCAGGATATAGGGATTTGAGATGAAAAAAAACAAAAAACTTGTAGCAAACAACAAAAAAGCAAGACATGACTATTTTATTGAAGAGGTCTATGAGGCAGGCATTGTGCTTACAGGCACTGAGATTAAATCCATCAGAGCCGGCAAGGTAAGCATCAAAGAAAGCTATGCCAAAATAGAGGACGGCGAGATGATAGTCTATGGTATGAATATAAGTCCTTATGAGCAGGGCAACAGGTTTAATGTTGACCCGCTAAGACCGAGGAAGCTGCTGCTTCACAAACAGGAGATACGCAAGCTCATAGGTTATACGACTCTCAAGGGGCTTACTATTGTACCGCTTACAGTGTATATCAATGAAGACGGCAGAGCCAAAATGGAAATCGCTGTTGCGCGGGGCAAGAAGCTTTATGACAAGCGTGATGATATTGCCAGACGCGATGCGGAGAGAAGGATGGCCAAAGCCGCCAGATATTAATATCAAGGGGATGTAAAGGTTTCGACGGGGGCGTGGAAACCGGATAAGCGAGCCGCAGTTTGTCCAGTCTGCGTTAAAAAGGACACGTTAAATATAAACGCTAAAAATAATAACAATTTCGCATTAGCAGCGTAGTTCTGCACCGCGTGTCAGCCCATATTTACCTGTAGGTATGGGATCTGGCATCGACCATACAGGAAAACCCGACAAGTGAGTCCGGCCTTGCCGGGGAACAACGGACTAGCCGATTTATGAACCTGCTGACGGGTGCCTAAAAAGGCGAAATTCAAATCATCAGCTGCGCTCGGAGAAATTCCTGTGGAAATACTTTCGGACGCGGGTTCGACTCCCGCCATCTCCACCACCTGAAGCAGCAGATTCTGATAGAAATTCTGCTGCTTTTTTAATACTGTAGTAAATATCGATGTGTCTGGAGAAAACAGGTGAAATATAATGGAATACAAAGGCTATTGCACAAGGGTTGAATTTGATGCGGAATCCAGGACTTTTAGAGGGAAAATCGAAAAAATTAACGATTATATTGATTTTGAGACGGCAGATTCTTCAAAGATAGAAAAAGAATTTCATATGGCAGTGGATGATTATCTGGAGTTTTGCAGAGAAGCAGGAAAGGAACCGGAAAAAGAATTTAATTCGGTAGTTTAGCGAGTGCAGAAAAGAACGAGATCAGGCAGGTCTATCAGTCCAAAAGAAAGGCGGGGATGTCAGGACAGTTGCAAAAGCTGATAAGGCAGGGTAATAGAAACCCTCGCGCTTTCCGATTTGAACAGCGAATCCATTCGCAGCTATCG
>CAVJEY010000114.1:0-6934 GCA_963648745.1 Christensenellaceae bacterium Phil1 | reverse complement strand
GCTTTGCCACAGGTTCCATAAGCTATGACATGTCGAGAATATATCGCGATATACTGCCTCAGGAGTCTGCTGTAAGTCTGCTGCGCTGCATAACAGAAGCTCCGGAAAACTTCACCTATCCCCGGATAAATCTTACCGACAGACCCGACTCTGCTGCCGGGCTTCTGACACCAAACGGACTCCGAAAGCCTTTGTATTATCTGCTGGAAATGCTTGAAAAGCTTCCCTCAGACATCATGACTCACGGTCCCAACTATCTGGGACTTCAGGATACAGACACTAAATATCTGCTGATTTTCAACCCTGAAAAAGATGACAATCTGACAGTGGATATAATCGCAAGAAATCTTTCCTCAGAGTACAAGGCTACGAAATACAAGATGCCCGCTGCAAAATCCTGTCTCAATTTCTGGGCACAGCTTAATTTCAGCAACAGCCTTGAAGTTGAAGATATAGAAAATATAAACTATATGTCAAAGCCCGATATAGAATTTGAACTTATTCCTATGTTGGAGCAATATTACACATCGATAGAGCTGGCTCCCTATGATATAGTTCTGCTGAAATTCACAAGATACTGAGAATTGACTATTCACCCTAAAAAGTATATACTTCAAACGAAGGGGAAAAAGGGTGAATTATGTCGAAAAAAAGAAAACGAAAAACAAAATCAAAGAGCAAAAAGAAATACATATTCTCACTGCTGCTGATGCTGGCGCTGCTGCTTGTTATCATATTTATGAAAAGCTGCTCCTCATCGCACAGTGATACAAGAATTGTAGGCTATCTGCCAAGCTGGTACTATCAGTGCTATACCGATGTGGATTTTGCAGATCTCACGCATATCAATATCGCGTTTGTAAATCCCGACTCTGACGGTAATATGAGCTGCAGCATTCCGGATAAGGAGCTTAAAAAAATAATCAGAAAAGCCCATCACCACAAGGTTAAGGTTATTGCAGCCCTCGGAGGCGGAGGAGGCTGCGCTCACTATACGGAGCTGACTTCTGACAGGGCTTCGATTAAAGCCTTTGATGACAAAATCACAGATTATATAAACAAATACGGCTTTGACGGCATCGACCTTAACATCGAGGGGGATGTGGAGAGTGAATTCTGGAATAATTATGATATCTGGGTAAAGGACCTTGCAAAAAAATGCCGCAAAAACAATCTTATTCTATCCTGTGCAGTCGCTTCATGGTTTGACAGCTACATAGATGAAAAAACTTTAGAAAGGTTTGATTTCATTTCCGTTATGGCATATGACAACAGGGGAAGCAGCGAAAATCATTCAACCTATGAATACGCACAGAGCTGTCTTTCGTATTTCGAAAACGAAAGAAATATCGACAGGGACAAACTGGTGCTTGGGATTCCGTTTTACGGTTACCGGTATAATTCAGACGGCACCTGCACAGGCAAGGTTGTAACATACAAGGAGGTTGCAACCTACAACAGGGATTCCGAATATGATGATATAAGCGGGACCTGCAGATACAACGGTATCAGTACCGTAAGCAAAAAAGCTCTGCTGGGCGCTGATTACGGCGGCGTTATGGTATGGGCTCTGGGGCAGGATATGACAGGCAAAACGTCACTTCTCAAGGCTATAAGTGACACACTTGAAAAACAGGCATAAAAATACGGGACAGGCTGATATGGCTTATCCCGTATTTATTATTATCCAAGCAGTATCAGCCGTAAGCCTCCACCTCGTTTGGCATGGTAGGTGTAATGTAAAATCCGCCGGCCGATCCCGGAACCACCTCTGAATCGGTCAGATATCCGATCTCATCCAGGTTCACATAATACTTGCCGTTGATTTTGTAGCAGGTAAGTCCTACTACCTGTCCGTCCCATATAATGCTGAGGGTCGAACGATATGCTTTGCGCTTGACTCCATCGCCTGCTTTCAGTGGCGCGGTTCCGCTGTAAGGACACATACTGTCAATAACAATTGCATTGCTGTCATACTTAACCTTAAATGACTTGTTTGTTACGGACATCAGATTGGCAATATCGTCAAGTTTGAAGTAGTATTTACCTTTAATCTTGTATGTTTCCAGATTTTTTTCTTTCCAAGCGTTCTTTGTGGCATACACTGTGACTATCTTTGACTCGGATTTTGCTTTTATCGCGCCCTTGCCGGTTTTGTAATAGTTGTATTTGTGATGCGCATTGCTCTTGACAGGTACATAGCAGACCTTACCGTCATACAGGATTTTGTATATCTTGGCTGACTCTTTGTAGTCCGGAATTTTAGGCTCCGGCCTGTAAGTATATGTGCTTACGCTGTAAACTATGGCGGAATCACCGTCGCTCATCGGATAAAATCCGTTGACAGCCTTGATTTTTTTGTATGCACTGCCATCGTCCATCTTGTATTTTTTCAGAATCTTAATAGCTTCAGCACTGTATGCCATACCTCCGTATGACGACCATGGTCCGTTGAGAACCAGTGTGCCCTTTGCCTTGCCCAGCTTTTTTACGGTTGAATATGAAACCGAACCTGTAAAATCACTCAGCTTATCTGTCTTAATATAGCACTTGCCGGAGTTGAACCAGATTTCGGAATAACCGTTTCCTGCATCCTTCTTCACAACCTGAATTTTGAATTTATCTTTGGCGGCAGCTACAACAGCGGCTGAATCGTTTGGCTGAGCCTTGATATCTACAGCATCACTGCTTTTTACCACTGCGTTGTACTGTATATCCGGTTTGCTTTCGTCTGAGCGTTTAAGATTTATCCATTTTGCATTTACATAGTAAAGACCATGAATATAATAAATCTGATAATGTCCGTTTATCGGTGTCGGGTTGGTAACCTGAACCAGCTGGTTTGACTTAAGTAATCCTGCTGTTACATAGTTGTCGCTTGCAGGAGTAGTCTTAACATAAACATTACAGGTGGCTGTTCCTGATGCAGTAACTTCAGGAATATTCAGATCCTGATTTCGAACATCCTTTATGTAAACGTCTTTGAGCTTAATGAAATAAACTGCCGGCTTCCAGCTGCCGTACTGCTCTTTTCCGATTCCGCCGCAGGTTGTACTTAAACCCCGACCCATATCAATTCCGCCGCAATCCCAGACTGCAGCCCATGTTTCATTGTATCCCAAGAGCTCAAATTCTGTAGTTTCAGCAACATAAAAGGCTATGTTCTGATTAGACGGATTGTTCGGTCCCTGATATGAGTACTTTGTCTGGCTTAATTCCTTTATTCGCAAGTCATGCCAGCTCTTAGACGGGGATCCTGTCGGTTCAAAATATACGGGAGCCGCGCTTGTGGAACCTCTGTATCTGTTATTGACTATAGCTTTTCCTATATGCTGGCTGCTCAGACCCGATGGCAATTTACGCGCATACCATTCGCTGGGCACATTTTTGAAGTAATTGCTTTTTACCTTGCCCGTTAAATTCTTCTCACTGCCATAAAGATACTGATTAAGTATATTCATGTTCATAGGAAACGGATATAGTTCTGCATTCGCCTTGTCGGTTTCACACGGATAACCTGTGTAGGCAAATGTATTGGCGGGAATCATGGAAATAATCATCACCATAACGAGAGCTATAATCAGTGATTTCCTGACTCCTGCCCTGCCTTTTTGCATTAGCATAGTTTTCATAATTTCTTACCTTCCTTTACTTATTGCACTGTCTTTTCATATCCTTTATTTTCTCCATTATACTTCATCCCCATATTGCATAGCAAGCAAACTGCGCAAAAAAATACGGGAAAGACTTTATGTCTTATCCCGTATTTATATATACCCTTTATTTGACTTCAAAGTCAAGACCGTCCGCGTTTGCAGTAATGGTTACTGCATTGCCGTCAACGATATCACCTCTGATTATTCTGGCTGCCAGCTCGGTTTCGATATATTTCTGAATATATCTGTTTACAGGTCTGGCGCCGTAGTTAGGGTCATAAGCTTCTTTTGCAATGAAGTCTCTGCCCGCATCGGAAAGAACAAGAGTTATATCTCTGTCCGCAAGACGTTTTTCAAGTCCTTTGAGTGAAAGTGATATAATCTGTCCAACCTGTGCTTCTGTCAGAGGACTGAATACAACTATGTCATCAATTCTGTTAAGGAACTCCGGTCTGAAATAATTTTTCATTTCATTTCTTACCTGTTCTTTAACTGCTTCATCAATAGTGCCGTCGCTTCTGATATTGTCAATCAGACTCGTACTGCCTATATTCGATGTCATTATGACTATTGTATTCTTGAAGTCAACCGTCCTGCCCTGGTTGTCTGTAAGTCTGCCGTCGTCAAGCAACTGCAGCAGTATGTTGAACACATCAGGGTGAGCCTTTTCGATTTCATCAAACAGTACAACACTGTAAGGCTTACGTCTTACAGCCTCTGTAAGCTGGCCGCCCTCGTCATATCCCACATATCCCGGAGGCGCTCCGACAAGCCTTGATACCGAGTGTTTTTCCATATATTCGGACATATCTATTCTTATCATATTGTTTTCGGAGTCAAACAGTGCCTCGGACAGTGCCTTTGCAAGCTCTGTCTTACCTACGCCTGTAGGCCCTAAGAATATGAAGGAACCGATAGGTCTGTTTTCGTCTTTGAGGCCTGCTCTTGCTCTCAGTATAGCCTCTGAAACAGCCTGTATGCCCTCGTCCTGACCGATTACTCTCCTGTGCAGTATCTCAGGGAGTCTGAGGAGTTTTTCTCTTTCGGATTCAACCAGCTTTGATACAGGTATGCCTGTCCATGCAGATACAACCTCTGCGATTTCCTCCTCTGTAACCTCCTCTTTGAGCAGTCTGTTTTCATCACCTCTGCCTGCAAGGTCTTTTTCTTCTTCAAGCTTCTTTTCGAGGTTAGGAAGCGCACCGTATTTGAGCTGTGCCAGTTTTTCAAGATCATATGCTCTCTCTGCATCCTCTATCTGGTGCTTTACCTCCTCAATCTGCTGTTTGGTGCTCTTGACTTCGGTAATGGCCTTTTTCTCGTTTTCCCACTGAGTTCTCATCGAAAGCTCTTCTTCCTTGAGTACGGAAAGCTCTTTTTCGATAGCTTCAAGTCTTGCCCTGGAGCCTTTGTCCTCCTCTTTGCCAAGAGCCTGCTTCTCTATTTCAAGCTGCATTATTTTTCTTGAGATTTCGTCAAGCTCTGACGGCATCGAGTCTATTTCGGTTCTGATTTTTGACGCCGCCTCATCCATAAGGTCTATGGCCTTGTCCGGCAGGAATCTGTCCGAAATATATCTGTCCGAAAGCGTGGCGCACGCAATCAGCGCGCTGTCTGTAATTCTGACACCGTGATGGATTTCAAAGCGCTCCTTGAGGCCTCGAAGTATCGAGATGGTGTCCTCAACCGTAGGCTGATCAACCAGCACCTTCTGGAATCTTCTCTCAAGAGCAGCATCCTTTTCGATGTATTTGCGGTATTCATCAAGAGTTGTAGCGCCTATGCAGTGCAGCTCGCCTCTTGCAAGTTTAGGCTTGAGCAGGTTGCCTGCATCCATTGAGCCTTCTGTCCTGCCTGCTCCCACTATGTTGTGAATCTCATCTATGAACAGAATGATTCTGCCCTCTGATTTCTCGATTTCGTTGAGTACGGCCTTGAGTCTTTCCTCAAACTCGCCTCTGAATTTGGCTCCGGCTATAAGGGAGCCCATATCAAGCGCATATATAGTCTTGTCTTTGAGTCCCTCAGGCACGTCTCCGTTTAATATTCTCTGCGCCAGCCCCTCAACTACTGCGGTCTTGCCGACACCCGGCTCACCTATCAGCACAGGGTTGTTTTTGGTTCTTCTTGACAGTATCTGTACTGCGTGACGGATTTCGCTGTCCCTGCCGATTACAGGATCCAGCTTGCCCTCTCTGGCCATTTCAACCAGATCTCTGCCGTATTTGTTGAGGGCATCATAATTGTCCTCAGGATTCTGGCTTGTTACTCTCTGGTTGCCTCTGACCTTTGACAGAGCTTCGAGGAATCTGTTTCTGTCTATGTGATATTTGGCAAATATCTTTGCAGACGGAGTTCCCTTCTCGTCAAGCAGAGCAAGGTATATGTGCTCAACGCTTACATATTCATCCTTGAAACTCTCTGCGTTTTTCTCCGCATTCATCAGTATAGTCGAAAGTCTGCGGGATGAATATATGTTATCTCCGCCGCCTGAAACCTTAGGCAGTTTTTCCATCTCCTCCTCAAGCTCCGCAATGATAAGATGCGGATCTATCTCCATAAATTTGAGCAGCTTTGGAATAAGTCCGTCTGTCTGCTGCAAAAGGGCCAGATGCAGATGCTCTCCGTCAAGCATCTGATGACCTTCCGATATTGCGATATTCTGGCAGTCCATTATGGCCTGCTGCGCGTTTTGTGTGAATTTTTCTATGTTCATATATTTACCCCCATAATCAATATATCTGTATTAACAATCTCTATATTTATATAATACACCTGGCGAGGCAAAAAGTAAACACTTTTTTAGCACTCACCGCCAAAGAGTGCTAACAATTTCGCACAAACGGCTATTTTCAGGCATTTGAGGGGATAAAAAAAATTTCAGGAAACAAGCAGACAGCCCATCAGGCAGCGTGGTATATGCTGTCAATGAGCTGTCTGTATTCATAATATCAGCTTAACAAAAGGCTTAATTATAACCTTGTTACAGTTATTTACTCCAGGTCCTCACACTGTATTTGCACTGTTTGAGAGCAGTCTTTGCTATGAGAGTTTCCCCGTCATATACATAAGCCTTGGCCCTGTAGTAGTACTTAGTGCCTTTTTTACCTGAAGTGTTAGTCCATGAGGCAGCAACCTTGGTCGTCTTGCCGACATAGCCGGCTGAAGCCTTGGCCGATCTGCAGAATCTGTATTTAACAGTATATCCCATAGACTCTATTTCCTTAATCAGGCTGTCTGTCTTGTCAGTCTCAGCAACCTTGACTTTAATATTTTTC
>CAVJEY010000113.1:0-7004 GCA_963648745.1 Christensenellaceae bacterium Phil1 | reverse complement strand
ATGTTCCTATTGCTATTTCACTTGGAATTGCTAGCGCCGCATACATTATGTTCTTTTCAACACTGCCTATTGATTTGGCGATACAGTCATTTTTCAGTGGAGTAGATTCATTTACACTTCTTGCAGTTCCGTTCTTTATATTAACAGGAGATATCATGCTTGAAGGCGGGATTTCAAAAAGGCTTATAGGTTTTTGCTCGGCGCTGATGAAAAGATCAACGGGAGCATTAAGTAAAATAACAGTATTTGCAAGTGCGATATTTGCTGCAATTTCAGGTTCTGGACCGGCAACTGTTGCCTGTATAGGCGGCATTATGGTTCCGGCAATGGAAAGAGACAACTATGACAGAAGATTTGCCTGCTCGATAGCTGCAGCTGCAGGAGCTTTAGGACCGCTAATTCCTCCTAGCATTGCACTGATTATGTATGGAGTTATTGCAGGAGTTTCTATAACTGATTTGTTCCTTGCAGGAATAATTCCGGGAATACTACTTGCTATAATACTCATAATATTTTCGCATTTTGTATCTAAGAAGTATAAATTTGGAACTCCTGAAGCACAATTCAGCGATCCTAATCAGAAATTGTATGAAAAGCCTGAGCAGCTGGAAAATGTTTCTCTGGGCAAAGCCTTCAAAGACGCTATATGGGCTATTATGGTTCCGGTAATAATTCTTGGAGGAATTTATGCAGGAATATTTACACCAACGGAAGCTGCAATTATAGCATCGGATTATGCTATAATCATAAGTCTGTTTGTGTACAAAGAACTTAAACTTAAAGATTTGCCAAGAGTATTTGCAAAAACAGCACTTACTTCAGGTACAGTTCTGGTGTTGGTTGCCTGCGCAACATCATTCGGGCGTGTGCTTACTATGGAACAGATTCCTACAAGTTTAGCAAATTTCATTACAGGTATTTCCGATAATAAGATTGTGATACTGCTTCTGATTAACATACTGCTGCTGTTTGTAGGTATGCTGATGGAGACTCTGGCAGCTATAATTATTCTTGCTCCGATATTCTTGCCAGTAGTAACTTCAATGGGAGTAGATCCTATACACTTTGGTCTGATTATGGTAATGAACCTTGTTATAGGCCAGTGCACACCGCCTGTAGGCGTAAACACATTTGTTGCCTGCAGAATAGGCGGCATCAAGATGGAATCAATGTTCAAATGGCTCTATAAGTGTATTGCAGTAATGATAGTGGCACTGTTTATATGTACATACTGTGAACCGTTGTCACTTGTGCTTGTAAAATTATTCGGTTAGAAATATAATTACATCGATTGATTAAAAATACCGACAATATATGATATGAGGTGATTGAAATGAGAAATCTGGAAAAAGACAAGCTTGTTATGAGGGTTTCCGAAGGGCAGGAATTTAGAGGTGTGGGAGGTCTTTGCAGAAGGCTTGTACATCCGACTATAAATAATTCAAAACATGTAGGAGTGACAATCTGCTTTGTAAATCCCGGAGAGGAACTTCCATTTCATAGCCATGATAATGAAGAAGCATATTTTGTACTTCAGGGAACAGGCCTTATGAGGCTTGGCAACTATGATGAAGATATACAACTTGAGCCATGGCTGTCAGTGTTTATGCCGGGTGGGGAACCACATTACACAAAAAATACAGGGAATGAACCTCTTGTGTTGCTTTGTTCACTTGCTCCACCTCCGGTAGCTATGGATAAATAGGAGCCTGTCATGAAATATAACGTAAAAAGGATCATTATTACAGGCGCTGCAAGAGGCATAGGCTTCGCTGTTGCAAAGAAGCTTTCAAAAGATAATCTCCATATTATAATAAGCGACCTTGATAAGGAAGCTGTTGATAAAGCCATAAATGAGATTCAGACATACTGTGGGGCTGATACTCTTGTTACCGGTTGCACAATGGATGTAAGTGACAGAAAATCCGTTTATAAGACAATAGAAGAAATTGAAAGCAGCTATGGAACAATTGACGGACTTGTAAATAATGCAGGAATATGTTATCCTGCAACCCCTCTTAATGAGATTACAGAGGAGGAATGGATTAAAGTTTTTAAGGTTAATGTACTCGGTATGATAAACTGTGCCAATGCTGTAGCTGAACGTATGAAGAAACAAGGTTTTGGTAAGATCGTAAATATGTCATCAAGCTCAGGCTTTACAGGAGGTATTTCCGTATCTGCATCATACGCTGTAAGTAAAGCAGGTGTTATGGCTCTCACAAAAAATATGGCAAAACAGTTCGGCCCATATGGAATAAATGTTAATGCTCTTTCACCGGGCATAATTAAAACCGAAATGACGGAAAACCTTGAATATGATATGTCAGCACTTCCTCTTAGAAGATTTGGAGAAAAGGAAGAAGTTGCGGATGCTGTATGTTTTCTTCTTGCAGCAGAATCTGATTATCTTACAGGCAATACCATAGACATTAACGGCGGACTGTATATGAGATAAAACAATTATTATTAAAACAAACCCCCTCTGCATTTTGTAAGGGGGTTTGTTTTATAGACTGTCCTTATCTGTGTCTGTAATCATCCGCATTTATATTGTGTTTATTTATTTTTCTGTAAAGTGTTCTTAAATTAATACCAAGAAGCTTTGCCGCTGCTGTTACATTGCCTCCGCAGGCTTCAAGAGCGGAAACAATCATAGAAGCCTCGCTCTGGCCGATATCATAAAAAGACTGTGAAATACTTTGAGCCTCACTGCTGATTTTTCTCTCGGAAGGCACAGAGTATGGTGAGCTTTCGGCAGATGCAGATACCGCCGCTGTTATTTGCGCCGGAAGGTCATTGCAGGTTATTATATCGTCTGAACATAAGCATATGGCGCGTTCTACGGCATTTTCAAGCTGCCTTACATTCCCCGGCCATGAATAGCCGCATAAAACAGGGAAAACCTCAGGTGCAATTGTAATACAGGTATGTTTTTTCTTATTATGTATATCAACAAAATGCGATGCCAGCAGCGCAATATCATCGCCGCCGCGTTCACGAAGAGGCGGTACGGATATTGTAAATACATTCAGCCTGTAAAAAAGATCTTCGCGAAATGTTTTCTGCGCAACAGCTTCATTGAGATCCTGATTGGTAGCCGCTATTACCCGGATATTTACCGGCTTGGGATATTTACCGCCTATTCTTACAACCTCTTTTGTCTGAAGCACACGCAGCAGGGCAGACTGTATGGCGTATGGCATATCGCCGATTTCATCGAGAAATATAGTACCGCCGTCTGCCATTTCGAATTTGCCGGGACGTCCTTCTTTTTCGGCGCCGGTAAAAGCGCCTTTTTCATAGCCGAAAAGTTCACTTTCGACAAGACTGTTTGGTATTGCCGCGCAGTTGATTGCAACAAACGGTCCTGCAGCCACTGAGCTGGCGTTATGTATTGACTGTGCAATCAGCTCCTTGCCTGTGCCGCTTTCACCGAGAATAAGAACATTTGACTCGCTCTGAGCTGCTTTTTTGCTTGTTTCTATCATTTTCTCAACAGGCTCCGAATTTCCTGTAATTGATGAAAAATTGTATTTGGCAGTGAAGCCTCCGATGTTTTTTACGATTTTATTCAGCATTTCAGGCTTATTGAATCTCATTATAGTTCCTGTTATTCTGCCGGTGCCGTCCTTTACATGATTGATGGACAGATTTAATCTTTTTGGCTTTAACGGTGCAAGCTTTGTAAATACGGAAACCTCTTCATTGTATCTTTCGTGTTTAAGTATGTCATGTATAGTATAACTGTCATAGCTGTCGATGGATATATGATCAAACAGCTTCTGTCCTATTATATTTTCATATGACAGATGGAAAAGGTTGAGTGCATACTTGTTTATCTGAGATACGCGTTCTAAGGAATTAAGAAGTATGACACCTGATGTCATGTTTTCTATTATGCTGTTTCTTTGTGCATTGATGGATTCAAGATCATTCATTGCCTGTCGCAGTTTCAGTTCCTTGGTTATACTGTCTGCCGCACAGAGAGCCATTCCAAGTGTATGCGGGTGAGCGTTTTCTGTAAGTACCGTAACATTGATACAGCCGCAGAGGTTGTCATTGGCATCAAAAAACGGCGCACCTGAACAGGTATATCCCTTGTGCTTTTCTGCATAGTGCTCTTCTCCCCATATCTGAACAGGTCTTTCAAGATAAAGCGCTGTACCTATACCATTGGTTCCTACTGATTTTTCATTACGTACAGAACCAAGACCAAGCTTGGTTGTTCCGCCCCGTTCTATAATATCGGGATCACCTTTGAAATCTATTACATAGCCATCGCTGTCACAAAGAAGTATGTATGAGCCGGATCCTTTTACTATGGAATATATTCTTTCAAGGTGAGGGTGAACTATGTTTATCAGTTCGATATTCTTGTTTATTTTCATATTAAGCTCGTCAAAAGACAGATTCTTATAGTTTATATCCCGCGGGTTTATGTTCGTATCTTTCGCTCTTTTCCATGACTCTAAAATTTCGTTTCGTATAAATGAATAGTCATAATCTTTGTTTTCAATAAAATGCTCCCATGCTGTTTTTAAGTGCTGCTGATAATCGCTGCTGCCTAAAGCCGAAATATTCATTGCATACCTCCTTAATATGACATACTTTGTATGACACAATTATATTATATGACAGTATATTTTACAAGAAAAATATATTTGTCACACAGAACGGACGAAAGCGTGACACAGGTGTGACAAACACTGTGACAAATCAGGCTGTACATATGTACGGGAGTCTTTAATTAAAGAATATGCGGTTTTTCCTGTCGAGATATGAAAATCAATTAAAATGCTGCAAACGTTAAAAAAACAGACAGTTTCAGCCCATATGCCGGCTTGCCTGACAACAGCCATATTAAAATACACAGACTTTATATAATGTTGGCACAAACATTGCTTTATCTATATGCAGAAAATAAACAATGACAAATTACGGTTTTTATACAGGAGGTCAAAGATGAAAGTAGATAAGTATAAAGCAGAACAGTTACTGGCATTTTATGAAACCATGTTTAAAATGAGAAGATTTGAAGAGGAAACCTTCGAATTTTACAAAAAGGGAATGATGGCAGGCCTTGCTCATCTTTATCTTGGTGAAGAGGCAGTCGCAACAGGTGTTTGTGCAGCTCTCAAAGACGATGATTATATTGCAAGCACACACAGAGGCCATGGTCATCTCGTTGCAAGAGGTGCAGACATAAACAGAATGATGGCTGAAATACTTGGCAAGGAAACAGGCTATTCACATGGAAAAGGCGGTTCTATGCATATTATGGCAATGGACAAAGGCATACTTGGTGCCAATGGTATTGTAGGCGGAGGTATCCCTATAGCAACAGGTGCGGCATATTCTGCCAAATACAGACAGACAGATCAGGTCGCAATATCATTTATGGGTGATTCGGCAACCAATGAAGGAACTTTCCATGAAAGTATCAATATGGCGGCGGCATGGAATCTGCCTTGTGTATATGTAATCGAAAACAATCTTTATGGTATATCCGTAGATATCAGAGATGTAACGAATACTCCGGATCTTGCAGTAAGGGCCAAAGCCTATGATATTCCGGGTGTAGTTGTTGACGGTATGGACGTTACTGCAGTTTATGAAGCTGCACTGGAAGCAGTAAAAAGAGCAAGAGAGGGCAAAGGCCCGACACTTATTGAGTGCAAAACTTACAGATGGCAGGGACATCATGTTGGAGATCCTGCCACATACAGACAAAGAAAAAGTGAAACCGAAAAAGAGGACTGGATGAAAAAATGTCCGGTTACAGGTTTAAGAGAAGCTATGATAAGCTCCGGCAAAGTAAAAGAAAAGGCAATAGAAGAACTGGAAGCAAAAGTCGAAGCGCAGATTCAGGAGGCTGTTAAATTTGCGTCAGAAAGCGAATATCCTGATGCATCAGAGGCTTTCACAGATGTATTCCAGCAGGGAACTTTATAAATTTGCAGAACAGATACCGGAAAGGAGAACAGGTAAAATGGCAAAGAAAGAAATGACATATGCACAGGCGATATGCAATGCTTTAGATCAGGAAATGGAAAGAGATGAAAATATAGTACAGCTTGGAGAGGACATCGGCTTTATCGGCGGCAATTTCAAATGTACAGTCGGTCTTATGGAGAAATACGGCGACCTAAGGGTTAAGGATACTCCGATTTCAGAACAGGGTTTTGTGGGTATGGGAGTAGGCATGGCGCTTACAGGTCTCAGACCCGTAGTAGAGCTGATGTTCTCTGACTTCCTGCTTGTGGCAGGAGATCAGGTGTTTAACCAGATGACAAAGATCAGATATATGTCAGGCGGACAGGCGAATGTTCCGATGACTATAAGATGCCCTATAGGTGCAGGCAGGTCTTCAGCTGCACAGCATTCACAGTCAATACAGGCTATGGCTGCACATTTTCCGGGAGCAAAGGTAGTGCTGCCTTCGACAGCAGAAGAGGCTGCAGGACTTCTCAAAACAGCAATAAGAGATGACGACCCGGTTATATTCCTTGAGCACAAAATGGTATATAACAAGAAATTTGAGGTTGAAGAGAATGTTGAGCCTATACCTTTCGGAAAAGCAAGAATAGCCAGAGAGGGCAAAGATATTACTGTAGTTGCAACATCATCGATGGTTATGAAATCAGAGGAGGCTGCAGAAAAACTGGCAAAAGAAGGTATAGAGTGTGAAATAATCGACCTCAGAACTTTAGTGCCTCTTGACAGGGACACAATCATAGAATCTGTGAAAAAGACAGGAAAGCTGATAGTTGCAGATGAGGATTACGAAAGATGCGGTGTAGGCGCTGAAATAGCAGCAGCCATAGCGGATGACGTGTTCTACTATCTGGATGCGCCGTGCGGCAGAGTAAACAACCCTAATGTACCGCTGCCTTTCAGTCCTGCGCTTGAATTCCCTCTTATACCGTCAGCTGAAAAGGTATACGAAAAAGTTAAGACGTATTTCTAACAGAAAGGAGAGACACGATGGCAGAAGTAATAAT
>CAVJEY010000112.1:0-7017 GCA_963648745.1 Christensenellaceae bacterium Phil1 | reverse complement strand
CACCGGCAGCTGCCGTAACAGCCTCAAACATTACTGTAAACGGCAGCACTGTAAATGGTGTTACAAACGAAAACGGCATATACACCGTTGATATATCGAATCTTGAAAATGAGATATCAAAAACAGAATGTGAATGCAAAGGGCTTCCCACTAAAAACTTCTTCATGATAAGCGGCATCACCGGCTGGAACTTTACGGGTCAGCTCATTGTCGAGGGGACAGTCAATACAAACGGCTCAATCTGCAATTTCAGGCTCACGTCAGAGGTTAGCACTCCTGTTTCAATCACAGGCAATACAACCTTTGCTGTGCCAAATTTAAGTATTCCATGCAGTGTTAACGGAATATCGCCTGTAATCCAGTTTACCTTAGGCGGAGCAGCAAATATACTCAAGCCTGAAATCACAGTGGCAGACGAGGTTGTAACCTTAACCGCATCCCTGATAGCAGAGCCTGCTGTAAGTCTTGAGGTTACCAGAAAAACTCTTATGTGTATGTCAGGCTGCGAAGCCGACATCCCTTGCGATGATTCAATAGAATATGCTCTTGAGGAAACATGCGGCAGCTGCGGAGAGGAATTTGAATGTCAATGCGGCAGCCCGGAAAGCATGCCGTCAGGCTGCGACCACACCCGCGAGGACGATGAAGGCTGCTGTTTCCAGTTTAACGGTACCAACGGCTGCAGCTGCGGATTTTAGAATCAATATTGCAGCGGCAGGGACTCCAAAGCTTCCCTGCCGCCGCGTTAAAAAAGCCGCCGCGTCAGCGACAGCTTTTTTATATGTCTGCTTATTCCACAGGAACAATCCAGCCTCTTGTATCGGCTATCTCTCCTGTCTGTATACCGTAAAGCTCATCATAAAGCTTTTGTGAAAGCTCTCCGATTTCATTGCTGTTTATAACAATGTGTCTGTCATCCCAGAAAAGCTCACCTACCGGTGATATTACGGCAGCAGTACCTGTTGCAAATACTTCTTCAAGTCTGCCCTCTTCCGATGCCTTGAACACATCCTCTATGGTAAACCTCACTTCATTTACCTTGTAGCCCCAGTCCTTCATTACCGCTATCATGGAATCTCTTGTGATACCCGGCAGGATAGTGCCTTCAATCGGAGCCGTATAAAGCTCTCCGTCAATTTTGAAGAACGCATTTGATGTGCCGATTTCTTCAACATATTTGCCCTCTTTGGCGTCCAGCCACAATACCTGATCATATCCCATATCGTGAGCCTTCTGTTCGGCTATCATGGCAGCCGCATAGTTACCTCCGATTTTTGCAAAGCCTGTACCGCCCGGAGCCGATCTTACAAAATCGCTTTCTACATAAATCTTGGTAGGCGCAAGTCCGTTTTCATAATACGGTCCTACAGGGCTTAATATAATCATAAACTTGTAGTTGCTTGAAGCGGATACTCCAAGGTATTTATCTGTTGCGATAATAAACGGTCTGATATATAATGCTGTGTCCGGTTTCTGAGGTATCCAGTCCTTGTCTACTGCAACAAGAGCCTTGATTGCATCAATATAAAGCTGCTCATCAATCTGAGGAATACACATTCTCTGATTGGTATTGTTGGTTCTCTTTGCATTCATATCAGGTCTGAAAAGCTGAACCCTGCCGTCCCTGGTCTTGTAGGCCTTGAGGCCCTCAAACATTTCCTGTCCGTAGTGGAATACCGAACTTGCAGGATCAAGGGATATAGGTCCGTAAGGAACTATTCTTCCGTCATGCCAGCCGTTTTCGGGGTCATAATCCATAATAAACATATGGTCTGTAAAAACTGTACCGAATTTCAGATTATCCGGATCCGGCTTCTGCTTTGGATTCTTGGTTAACTCTACGCTGAATTTATTACTCATCTCTCTGTCCTCTTTTCCGTTTATTTAAGAACCGCGCCTGTGTTGGCAGATGATACAAGTCTTGAATATCTCTCAAGCCACCCGCCTTTTACTTTAGGCTCGGGTTTTACATAATTTTTCTTTCTGTTTTCAAATTCTTCATCCGAAACTCTTACATTTATCGAATATGAAGGGATGTCAATATCTATAATGTCGCCCTCCTGCACAAGCCCTATAAGGCCTCCGTCAGCAGCCTCAGGACTCACATGTCCTATCGATGCTCCTCTGCTGGCACCGCTGAATCTGCCGTCGGTTACAAGTGCCACCGTCTTGTCAAGACCCATGCCTGCAAGCGCGCTTGTAGGGTTTAACATCTCTCTCATGCCCGGACCGCCCTTAGGACCCTCGTATCTGATTACAACAACCTGTCCGTCTTTGATATCGCCTGCATATATTGCGGCTATTGCATCCTCTTCGCTGTCAAATACTCTGGCAGGGCCCGAGTGCACCAGCATCTCCGGCGCCACTGCGCTTCTCTTGACTACGCAGCCGTCTTTGGCAATATTGCCCCACAGGATTGCAATTCCGCCTGTTTCACTGTACGGATTATCTATCGGTCTGATGGCATCTGTGTTAAGTATTTTTGCACCTGCGATATTTTCGCCCACTGTTTTGCCTGTTACCGTCAGAAGCTCTGTATCAATCAGGCCTTTTGAGGCCAGCTGAGCCATTACCGCAGGAACTCCGCCGCCGTTGTTAAGGTCGTGCATATGGGTTCCTCCTGCCGGTGCCAGATGACACAGGTTAGGCGTAACACTGCTTATCTCGTTGAACACATTGAGGTCAATATCAAGACCTGCCTCATGAGCTATGGCCAGCAGGTGAAGCACGCTGTTTGACGAGCAGCCCAGCGCCATATCGCATGCGATAGCGTTTCTTACTGATTTTTCGGTGATAATATCTCTTGCTCTGATGTCATTTTCGATAAGGTTCATAACCGCCATGCCCGCATGCTTTGCAAGCATGATTCTTCTGCTTGCAACAGCCGGTATGCTGCCGTTGCCGGGAAGTGCGATTCCTATGGCCTCACACAGACAGTTCATGCTGTTTGCTGTATACATTCCCGAACACGAACCGCAGCCCGGACATACATTCTGCTCATATTCCAGAAGTCCCTCGTCATCTATAAGGCCTGCTTTTCTGGCGCCCACCGCCTCAAACATTTTTGAAAGGCTGGTTTCAACACCATCCACAAGTCCGGACATCATAGGGCCTCCGGAACATACAACCGCAGGAATATTCATTCTTACGGCCGCCATAACCATACCCGGAACGATTTTGTCACAGTTCGGAACAAGCACAGCTCCGTCAAATGCATGAGCCATAATCATTGTTTCCACGCTGTCTGCTATAAGTTCGCGGCTTGCCAGCGAGTATTTCATGCCGATATGTCCCATTGCTATACCATCGCATACTCCTATGGCAGGCACCATTACAGGTGTGCCACCAGCCATCCTCACGCCTGCCTTGACAGCCTCCGTAATCTTGTCAAGGTGCATATGTCCGGGCACTATCTCACTGTGAGCCGAAACCACTGCAACCAGCGGTTTTTCCAGTTCTTCTTTTGTGTAGCCCATCGCATAGAATAGGCTTCTCATAGGGGCTTTTTCAACGCCCTCTGTGACCTGTCTGCTTCTTAAAGTCATTTTGTTCTCCTTATTTTTTGAGCCAGCTCATCATTTTTCTTAATTCTGCGCCCACTTTGCAGAGCAGATGGTCTGCTTCCATTCTTCTGGTTGCAAGGAATCTTGCCTTGCCGCCTGCATTGAATTCCTGAATAAATTCGCTTGCAAACGTACCGTCCTGAATTTCGGTAAGCACCTGCTTCATTTCTTTTCTTGTTTCTTCGGTTATGAGGCGTCTGCCTGTTCTGTAGTCGCCGTACTCGGCTGTATTTGAGATGGAGTATCTCATCTTGTCAAAGCCGCCCTCATTGATAAGGTCAACGATTAATTTCATTTCGTGGATACATTCAAAGTATGCCATTTCAGGAGCATATCCCGCTTCAACCAGTGTATCAAAGCCTGCCTTCATAAGCTCTGTAACACCGCCGCACAATACAGCCTGTTCGCCGAACAGATCTGTTTCTGTTTCTTCCTTGAATGTTGTTTCAAGTATGCCTGCTCTGCCTGCGCCGATGCCTGATGCATATGCCAGCGCATAGTCTTTGGCCTTGCCTGAAGCGTCCTGATAAACAGCAATCAGACTCGGAACGCCCTTGCCCTCAACATACTGGCTTCTTACCGTATGTCCCGGACCTTTAGGTGCAATCATAATTACATCAAGATACGCAGCCGGCTGAATCTGTTTGTAGTGAATATTAAAGCCGTGTGCAAATGCAAGCACGTCTCCTTCTTTCATATGCTTTGCAATCTGCTCGTTGTAAATCTTGGCGGCAAGTTCATCGGGAACCAGCATCATTACCACATCGCCGGCCTCTGCCGCAGCCTCGATATCCATAACTTTAAGTCCTGCAGCTTCTGCCTTGGCCACATGAGATGAACCGGGTCTTAATCCTACAACCACGTCTGCTCCGCTTTCGGCAAGGTTCATTGCATGAGCGTGTCCCTGACTTCCAAAACCTATAACTGCTATTGTTTTGCCGTCTAACATTCCGAAATTACAGTCCATGTCATAATACTTGTTTATCATTGTTTTAGTCTCCTTTTCTTTGTATTTATTTTTCGATACCGGTAATACCGGTTCTGCATATATCTGTTATATCGTAATCCGAGAGCATCGCAAGGAATCCGTCCAGCTTTTCGGGACTTCCCGTTATCTCCAAAACCATTGTTTCCTTGGTGAGATTTATAATTTTGGCTCTGTATATATCGACGATTTCTTTAATCTCGCTCCGCTGGCCGCTGCCTGCGTTTATCTTAATCATCAGAAGCTCTCTGAAAAAGCTTTCTTTTTTGTTGAGGAGCTTGATGCTTCTGACAACCTCCAGCTTTTCGGTCTGCGTGACTATCTGCTGAACCGTAATCGTATCTCCCGTAAACACAATGGTTATTCGCGATACGTCCGGGTTGTTGGTTGCAGATACCGTAAGCGAATCGATGCTGAATCCTCTTCTGCCGTAAAGGCTTACGACCCGCGAAAGGACGTTGGGCTTGTTATCAACATATATGCTGACCACTTCTCTTTTCATAGACCTCTCCTCTCTTTCTATTCAAATATGGAATCGTCAACGGTCATCCCGTTAGGTATCATCGGAAGCACTTTTTCGTTCTGCACGATACTGCAGTCAATCCACACCGGGCCTTTAATCTCAAACGCTCTGTCAAGAGCCTGAACAAATTCATCGTAGGTTTCAGCCCTAAAGCCTGTGCCGCCGAAAGCCTCAATCAGCTTTACAAAGTCTGTTTTTCTCTCAGGCACTGTCTGTGAATATCTGCCGCCGTAAAAGTCGGTCTGCCACTGGTATACCATACCCAGCACTCTGTTGTTCATTATCACCGTTATAATCGGCAGGCTGTTTGACACTGCAGTACATCCTTCATTCAGATTCATATGGAACGAACCGTCGCCGGTGAAATGAATAACTCTGCTGTCCGGGTTTCCGAACTGCGCGCCTATAGCTGCCCCATATCCGTATCCCATGGTGCCAAGACCGCCGCTTGTAAGGAAATGTCTCGGCTTCTGGTGGTTTATGTACTGCGCCGACCACATCTGATGCTGGCCTACGTCCGTAACATATATGGCATCATCGCCGGCTTTGCTGCATACTGTCTCAATTATCTGCTGCGGATTCAGCACATCATCGTAGCCTGCAATCCTCATCGGATGCTGCTGATTCCATGCTCTGATCTGCGCTATCCATTCCGAATGGTCTGCGGGCTGTATCTCCGGTATAAGCTCCTCCAGCACATCTTTGCAGTCACCTACTATAGCTTCGTTTACTGCAACGTTTTTGCCGACCTCGCTCTTATCTATATCAATCTGAAGTATTTTTGCCTTTGATGCGAATTTCTTCGGGTTAAGGGCAACTCTGTCGCTGAACCTTGTTCCTACTGCAAGCACCAGATCCGCCTCTGCGATACATTTGTTGGCCGCATATGAGCCGTGCATTCCGAGCATTCCGAACGCCCTCTCATCGGTAACCGGAACAGCTCCGGCCGCCATCATGGAGTTTACTGCCGGAATATCGGCTTTAGCCATAAGGCGCTCAACCTCCTCGGAAGCCTCAGATGCAATAACTCCGCCGCCCAGATAAAGCACAGGTTTTTTGGCTCTGTTTATATGTCCTGCAAACGAAGCAATTTTTTTGTCAAGATTCTCCGATACAACTTTTTTGAGTTCCAGATTGGGAGCCGGCCTGTAATCTACCGTCGCACCGGTAACATCTTTGGTTATATCCACAAGAACAGGCCCTTTCCTGCCCTCGTTTGCTATTCTGAAAGCATTTCTGAGGGCATCCGCCAGCTCATCTGTCTTGTTTACAAAATAGCTGTGCTTTGTAACAGGGAATGTAATACCTGTTATGCAGGTTTCCTGAAACGCATCTCTGCCTATCAGGCTGTTTGCAACATTTGCGGTAATAATGACCATGGGAATGCTGTCCATATATGCTGTCGCTATTCCTGTAACCAGATTGGTTGCCCCCGGTCCGCTTGTAGCAAGGACGACACCTGTTTTCCCCGTTGATCTGGCATACCCGTCAGCTGCGTGTGCCGCTCCCTGTTCATGAGCTGTAAGTACATGTCTGATTTTATCTCTGTACTTGTACAGCGCATCATATATAAACAGCGCCGCGCCGCCGGGATAGCCGAAAATAGTGTCTACATCATGCTCAAGCAATATCTCTACCGCCATCTCTGCGCCCGTCATCTTCATGCCTTTTCCTCCTAGTAATTTCATTTGATATTTATAATTATTATTTATCGGACACAAAAAGTCAACAATTTTTTTGTGTTTTTATTATAATTTTTTTGTATTCTTTCACTTTTGCCACATTCTCAGTCCTTTTTGCAATTTATATAAGCTAAAAGCCTTCTGGAATTCGCGTTTGTTTTTTTGTTAATTTTAACAATTTACATATGTACTATCAAAATTATTGATGCTATAATATACACAAATATTTCAAATCAGGAGGTAATTATTATGAAATGGACATGT
>CAVJEY010000111.1:0-7076 GCA_963648745.1 Christensenellaceae bacterium Phil1 | reverse complement strand
AGATGGCGAAGGCTCTGAAAGACAAAGGCGTTGCCATTGACATTATAGCCGAAACTTCGGGGCTGTCTGTAAAGGAAATAGAGAGGCTATAAATATATTGCTTTCAGTTTATGACCTAACCTCATTTGCGGGGCGAATGTAAAAAATATATTGGAAGATTTATACGATATGATGAATTATAGTATTTTAGTACGCAGTTTGGAGAACAATCCAAGAGATATTGTCACAAGACCGTTGATTAACAGAAAAGGAAAATGGTTTTATGCATATGTGAAAGATGGATGTATTATGGTGACAAGGCCCAAAGCAAAAGCACCGGAATGTTCTATAAGTAAACCCAGAACACTCAGGGAATCTGAGTGTGAAAAAATGTATGATTTATATATGAAACGAAAACATGGGCAGGCTGTTTCTAAAGAAGCGGGAGAAACTACAGTTAATCAGGTTTACTGGTATGGGATTTTTGCAGATTTAGGACTGTGAGAAATCAGACAATGAAAACAGACAAACGGCTATTTTATACATATGAAAACAAAAACACCCTCCGATAATCCGAAGGGTGTGATTTTCGTGTCTATTAGATTTCTGAAGCAACAACTTCCTTGCCGTCGTAGTAATTGCAATTAGGACAAACTCTGTGCGGAAGCTTAGGTTCATGACACTGTGGGCAAATTGATAAACCCGGAGCGGTTTTCTTCATGTTTGCAGATCTTCTGCTGTTTCTCTTTGCCTTTGATGTTTTCCTTTTTGGTACTGCCATTGCTACACCTCCTTCTGTTCATTAGTTTGTATATTTCAAATTTGTTTGATTTGCAACGTTAATATTATAACTTTGAAGTTGAGCCTTGTCAATACAAAGATTAAAATATATTGGATAATCTCAGCTGTTTTTTGAAACGATATATATGCTCAGGCGGTATAGCGCAGGCTGTCTCCCCTATAATTCGGGGAGTGTCAGTCCGTATCTTTTCATTTCGGACATCAGGTTAAACAGTACGGCATTTGAGGCCTCACACAGAGGCAGTCTGTATTCGGGATGTATTTTCCCCATAAAGCTCAGAGCGGCTTTTACAGGTACAGGGTTTACGTCTGCAAACAGGGCGTCTATGAGAGGTTTCATATTAAGCTGCATTTTTCTTGCCCTGTCTGTATCATTGTCAAGACAGGCATGAGTCATAATATGCACATCATTCGGAACTATATTTGCAATGGTGGATATGCAGCCTGCAGCTCCAAGTGCCATCATAGGAACCGTCATATCATCGTTTCCCGAATACACATCGAAGCTTTCGGAAATTGCTCTTGATATGCTGCATACCTGAGAAATATCACCGCTGGCCTCTTTGATGCCTACGATGTTGGGGTGATCTGCCAGATAAAATACGGTATCAGGAAGGATATTGACTCCTGTACGGCCGGGTACTGAATAAAGTATGCAGGGAACATTAACTGAATCCGCAATTTTTTCATAATGCTTTATCAGTCCTTTCTGACTGCACTTGTTGTAATAGGGAGTTACAAGCAGCAGTCCGTCTATTTCGAGCTTTTCCAGTGTCTGCGCCATTTCCACGGCATGAGCTGTATCATTGCTTCCGGCTCCTGCAATCACGGGTATGCGTTTTTCCGGGGGAACTCCGTCAAACACATTTTCATCGGAATGTTCCCTGAGTGCATACTGCTGCACCTTGTTTACAGTGAATTTAACAACCTCTATATGCTCCTCGTCTTTTAATGTTGAAGCCTCTCCCGTAGTGCCGCAGGAGATTAAAGCGTCGATTTTCTCATCAAGTTGCCACTGGACAAGCGAATTGAGGCAGTCCCAGTCCACATTACCGTTTCTGAACGGAGTTACAAGGGCTGTGCCTGCACCTTTGAATATTGACAAAAAAGCACCTTCTTTCATATTTACTGATAATATATGAAGCCGGCAGGCAAAGTGTGAAGATGAGCGCAGGAGAATATAACTTTGTAAATATGGTTGTATTTGAGTGCAAAACCGGTATTTTGGTGGTAGAATGTATTAAACGTAATGAAGTAATGAATTTAGAAGATTGGAAGGTATGAAATGACAAAATCAGAGGACGAGAAAAAAAGAAAAAAAGACGTTTACATAAAAATAGGAAAAAGACTTAAAGAAGCAAGAATTGCACTTGAGCTGACACAGGAAAAATTCGGAGATGCGATGGGAATTGCAAGAGGGACGGTTTCAAATTTAGAATGCGGATCTATGAATCCTGCAGATCCTAAACATCTTAAGTGTTTTGAAGCATTCTACAATATAAATCCCAAATGGCTGCTTAACGGCGAGGGGGAAATGTTTTTAATCCCAAAAGAATTACAGTTGTTTTGGAAAATCATGGAGAATATGACGCCTGAAGCACTGGAAGCTCTAAAAAAAGAAACAGAAAAAGTAAAAAAAATCAAAGGCGAGGGAGATTTTTTTAAGACACAAAACAATCAGCTTCCGGAGCTTACAGACAAGTCTAAAGAAAAAAGCAAAAAATTAGCAAAAGAAATCGCAAAAGAACTCGAAAAAATGGCAAGAAAAATCGAAGAAACCGAAGAAACCGCAGAGAAATGCGCTGATATGGTATTTGAAAAGCAGCTCCAGGTTTTTCTTACGGGGGTTTTGCTGGCAACGGGGGAAGTGACTGGTGCTGAGAGAATTAAAAACGGAAATACCGAGGGGTGTAATTGCAGGAATAACTGGAAAGAAAGTATTTTAAGAATAGGGGAGCACGCAGGCGAAGCAGAGCAAAAACTAACAGAAAAAGAAGCAGGTGCATGCAGAATAAAAAAGTAATCGGGAATATAACTTTTACAGCACTTATAATATCGTGAATATGGTATGAAAAATATGTAAAAGAATATGCAGATGCAGCATATATATTCAGTATAACGGTATTTTGTTGCTGAATGATAAAAAAATACATATTTTGCTTGCAAAATTAGTGTGCAGATGATAAAATAGAAACATATTTTTTATGTGTTAACAATAATTTTAGGAAAGAGGTGAACAAATTGGATAAAAAATTAAGAGTAGGTATACTCGGCGGCACCGGTATGGTGGGACAGCGTTTTATATCACTACTTGAAAATCATCCATGGTATGAAGTCGTAACTATCGCAGCAAGTGAAAGAAGTGCCGGCAAGACCTACGAGGAAGCAGTAGGCGGCAGATGGAAGATGACCACCCCTATACCTGAATCCGTTAAAAAAATAGTAGTAATGAACGTTAATGACGTTGAGCACGTTGCGGCTACAGTTGATTTTGTTTTCAGTGCGGTTGATATGAGCAAAGACGAAATCAAAGCAATAGAAGAAGCTTATGCCAAGACAGAAACTCCTGTAGTATCAAACAATTCGGCTCATAGATGGACAGACGATGTACCTATGGTAATTCCGGAAATCAACGATGATCATTTTGAAGTCATTGCAGACCAGAAAAAAAGACTGGGAACAAAGAGAGGATTTATTGCGGTTAAGCCAAACTGTTCAATCCAGTGCTATGTTCCTATTCTGAACGCATGGAAGGAATTTGAACCGTACGAAGTAGTGGCAACAACATATCAGGCAATTTCAGGTGCAGGCAAGACATTTGCAGACTGGCCTGAAATGGTTGAGAATATCATCCCGTATATAGGCGGAGAGGAAGCCAAGAGTGAGGATGAGCCGCTCAAAATATGGGGACATATCGAAAACGGCAAAATCGTCAGAGCAGAGTCTCCGAAGATTACCTGTCAGTGTCTGAGAGTGCCTGTTTTAGACGGTCATACAGCAGCTGTATTTGTTAAGTTCAAGAAAAAACCGACCAAGGAACAGCTTATCAGAGCAGCCGAAAGCTACAGAGGCTATCCTCAGGAACACAATCTGCCGAGCGCACCTAAACAGTTCATTAAGTACTTTGAAGAGGACAACAGACCGCAGGCCAAGATTGACTGCGGCTACGAAAACGGTATGGGTGTAACAGCGGGAAGAATCAGAGAGGACAGCATCTATGACTTCAAATTCATAGGTCTTGCCCATAATACCGTAAGAGGCGCTGCAGGCGGTGCAATCCTCTGCGCAGAGGCTCTTACAGACAAAGGCTATATTACAGCCAAATAACCGGTAGATGTTAAAGACTGCAGATTGTATATCATTTGCAGTCTTTTTAAGATGAAAGGAGAGACTATGATTGCATTTCTGACAAGCAGTCCGGGAGGCTATTACGAGGAATACGGAGTGCGCAAACCATATAAATTTGATGAGAGAAACGGATTTTTACAAAAGCTGACGGAAGTATGGAAGGATAACGCCAGAATCCTCCTTATATGTGCGGAGCCTGAGAATACCGAAGAAAACGACAATATGAGAGCCAACTTTGTCGATGCTTTCAGATTAAGCGGCCTTTCGGCAGCGGAAATCGAAATATGTGACGGCAGAAACGGAGACAGACTCCCCGAGCTTATTAAAAACCGGGATGTTGTGATTTTATCGGGAGGACATACTCTGACTCAGAACATATTCTACAAGAAAATAGGGCTTAAACCCCTTATACACGAGTTTGACGGCATTATAATAGGGGTGAGCGGCGGCACCATGAACAGCGGCACAGAGGTTTATGCGCAGCCTGAGCTTGACGGCGAGGTGACAGATCCCGAATACGTCAGATTTACTGACGGGCTTGGACTTATGGACTATATGATACTGCCGCATTACAATGTACTCAAAGATAAATACCTTGACGGCAGACACCTGATTAATGAAGTTGCCATGGCAGACAGCTACGGCAGGAAGATATATGCAATACCTGACGGAAGCTATGTGCTGATTGAAAACGGCAAAGCGGAGATAATAGGTGAGGCATACCTGATAGCGGATGGTAAAATAACTGAATACAGACAGGGAGTGTAAATCTCCATAAGCAAGGTATTATCAAAAGGACAGCAAAATGCTGTCTTTTTGGCATTGCAGGAAATACAGATTTGCATAGATTGTCAATTTTTTAATGGAATTACGCTAAAAGTTCTTGACAAAACCCTATGGGGGGGTATAATGTATGTATAAATAATTCAATAGGGCAAAGCTGCCGGCAGGCAGGCTTTGACGTAAATCAACCTAAACAAGGAGGGAAAAATGAAAAAATTATTGGCAATAGTCATAAGTATGGCTATGGTAGTGGCAATGATGCCGATGGGCGTGTTTGCGACAACTTGCGGTGGTGGAGAGGGTTGCACGCATGAAGCTGCAATAGATACTACACATTATAACACATTGGAAGAAGCAATTAAAGAAGTAGAGGAAGGTCAAACTGCAGAAATTAAGCTGCTAAAAGATGTTTATGTAAGTGAGACAATAAAGCATGAAACTGCAACTGGCGCTGTCGTGACAGCCTTGAATGGTCAGCTGTGGGTGAATCAGAATAAAAACATAACTATCAACATGAATAACCATAACATATGTTTTGAAGATGGTAATCATTTTGCTATTGTTGGAGGCACATTAATACTTGCAGGAAAAGGTGTTGTATACGAAAAAGTGGCAACAAATGCTGCCGTTAGAGTGTTTGTCGCGAAAGGTAGTAAAGAAGACTATAAAAATAAAAAATGGAGCAAGTTAGTAGTAGGTAAAGATGTTGAATTAAAAGGATATGACGCAGTAGAAGTTAACAGTATGAGTCTTGAATCATCTGATACTTATTCTTCTGGTGCCGAAGTAACTATAAACGGCAAGCTTACCGGCATGACAAGAACAGCAAGTAAAAAGCAGGACAGCGGTTCCGGAATAACGGTAAGTGGAACAGTTCAAAAAGAAAATGCTGGAGAGGTTAAGATTGATATAAATACAGGTGCGGTAATTGGAACAAATGACGGCTATGGAAATGGAATCTGTGCTAACGGTTATGCTGTGTGGAATTTGCAAAACTGTAGTATTACCGCTGAGAACGCAATCTCCGCAAAGAGTGGTAAGTTCACAATCACCGGCGGAACATATCATTCGACCGGCGCATATGCAAACCCGGCAGCAGCGCATACTGACGGAGCAGACAATGCAGGTGCGGCATTAAACCTTATAAGCAATAGCTCATATACTGGTGATATGGATGTGACAATTTCAGCCGGTACTTTCACTAGCGAAAAAGGTAATGCAGTATACGAGGGAAAAAGCAGTGCAAATACAAGTAAGGTTACTAGCCTTTCAATTACTGGCGGTACATTCACCGGCGCAGCTGACAAAAAAGCCATTGACATTACAGCTAAAGAAAATAAAAAAGTGATTTCCGGAGGTACATTCTCAACAGACCCTAGTGCATATTTGGCAGACAATCATATTGCATGGTTTGAAAACAGTCAGTATGAAGTAGAAAACTTTGATGCCTATAGAGCAGGAATTAAACTTGCACCGTTGGCTGATAAATCAGCCAATCCCATAACGGATTTAGAGAATAATTACGAAATGAGCTGGTTTGGTGAGGAAGTAGTGATTAACTTTAAGCCTCAGCTCCATAAAAATGGACAAGGAACTTTAGGCAAGTGGGTAGGTATTGCTGTACCTGTTCCTGATGGAGCAAAAACTATAACATGGAAAGTTAACAAAGGAGATGATATAACAGACAATTGTAGTGGTGATGGAGTCGACTGGACAAAAGACGAAGTAAAATACGAAACTCTATACTGGGATTATTCTGCAAAAGATGTGAGACAGATATCATATAAATTTGATAATCAGGGCGCTGAAAATACATTTAATGTCACTGTAAATGGTTACCCTACAGAGATTATCAAAGCTCCGTTACACGATGCAAGCGGTAGTATTGCCGATAGCAACTTATACAGCAAGTATGAGATAGACGCTGGCGGAGGAGATGCAACAATTACAGTTAAAGGGTTAAAAGCTCATGCAAATGGAGCAACTCCTGCAGTAACAAAGAAGTGGGTAGGAATTGCTGTTCCTGCTGATTGTAAGACTACTGATACAAATCTGATTTATAAATATAAGGATGGCGATGAAGGCACTTGGGGTAACTGTCAGGCAGCTGAATTGACAAGTGAGGTTTGGGCAAAAGACGGAAAAAAATATGTAAGCTTCTATAT
>CAVJEY010000110.1:0-7103 GCA_963648745.1 Christensenellaceae bacterium Phil1 | reverse complement strand
GTATTAACCAGTATCTGTGCCATAGTTTTTTCCTTCCTATTTATTAATGCTTTTTCTGATATATCAAATCTATCTATCTTCCGCCACTGGCGCCTCCATTGCCAAAGGCGCTTCCTCCGCCTCCGCCATTTGCGATTTGCGTCTTTACACGGTTCTCAGCCGCTCTTAAATCATCCGCAACTGCCCTTATATTGTCAGCAACCACCTTCATTTCATCCTGTAATTTTTCCTGCTGCTTTTTCCAGTTTAAAAGACCTGTTTCAAATTGTTTCTGCGCTTCACCTTTCCAGTATGAATGCATAGAATTGACAACATATTGTACCTGCCGACATGCTCTTTCACTTTCATTTATTGCATGCATAAGCCGATCAGCCTGTCTGTAGGCATTATCATAATCTACTTTTATTAACATCAATACAATCTCCTTATCTGATTTCTAAAGCTGCACCATCCCAGATATAACATTCTTCAAGTGTTTTATCATCAGGAATCCTTTTATTTTTGCAAAAAATAGCGTTCATGCCCTCTCCAATCATTATCTCTGTTCTGTTCTTTCTTACATTTGTTACGATTTGTGTTACAAGTTCGCGTGCTTTCATTTTTACCGGCAGTTCCATATCCAAATCATCATTTCCAAGTTTAACAGATACCAGAATATGATCCATCATATAAATCCTGCCTCCTCCCACAGACCCATTTTAGTCATAATGTTTATAACGTGATTAAGCAATTTGTCAGAAGATACAACTGACACCTTAATCAGGTCCTCATATTCTTGCTCTATATCCGATATAAGGAAATTTCCTTCTTCGGATATAATACTATTTAACTCATGTATTTTTTCTCCTGCAAAATCCGCCGCCACAAAATGCATACTACTGTTCTTTTTACTAAAACAATTGTACAAAGCAGCACTTGTTTTATCATTTATACCCAGGTTCTTAATCCTGGCTATTGCATTAATCTCAGAATCATCATCTATAGCCTCTATTGCACGCTGCGGCAATTGCATTTCTTCATCCTCTGTCAACTGGTTATTGTGATTACTGTTTTTGATAACAGCAGCTTTTAATTCTTCACAAAAGTCGGCTTTCGCAGACTCTTCTATCTGATATACGTCTTCTGTGTAAACACTTTTTACACAGAATTCAGCCTTAAAATACATCTGAATATCTGTACGTTCATATTCTGAGGCAACTTCAAACAACACATATGAATCAGCTTCTGTACATATTTTTATAAGTGCTTGCACTTCCTCTTTTATACTGAATTTACCATCAAACCCCAGCTCCCCATATCCTTTTTTTATAAGGCTATCCTGTACAGATATACATTCTTTTTTTATTTCAGCCAATGACATATTTAAAAAGTCATTTTTGATGCCCGGAAATTGTTCTGCGCCTGTTTTGGCCGCGATGTATAATGCCTCCTTACCTGTTAATGTAATCACTTTTATTCTCCTCTAAATTAATCTTTACACATTGCTTTAAATCTGACCGGCTTATTTTTTTCTACATAATAGCCTTCAAATTCTCCCATCACTGTACTGGTTTCACTATATGGGATATTAACTTTAAAACAGCTGTGGTCATTAAAGCTGCCTCCCAACAATACAGCTATGCTGCTTTTAATAAGCCCCATAGATACACTCTCACCTTTGTTGCTCAGACTCTTTATATCATCACAGTTTACTCCCACCAGCAGATTAACATTAAGCCCCCTTCCCAGTCTGATAATGGCATCAATTCTTCTTACTGTATCCTCACTGACGTTTTCAAAGCAGGAATTCCAATCATCAACCACTATAAGAATAGGACCAAATTCTTTACTACTGTCTTTCAGATAATCGTCTCTTCTTTCCTGCAACATTGGCATAAGATCTTTAATTATCTTATTAAAATCATCTTTTGTTTCTATATAACTATTACAAAATTCTCTAAGTCCATTCAAGCCTTTATCCGGAGAATCATACACAATCATATTTTCTGTGTTAAATTGTTTAGCTATAACTTGAAGCATATTACTTTTACCGCTCCCTGCAGTCCCTGAAACAGCAATGTAGTGGCTGTTTTTAAAGTTTATACAAACAGGTTCTACCTCTTCAGTTGACAAACCCAGCATAATACTATTTGCAACTTCATTTCTGAATTGTATTATTTTCGGCATAACAGGTATTGGTTTCGCAACTTTACCTGTCCATGTTCTGCTCATCTCCTCACCGATTTTCTTGATTTCAGCAATACGTTCACTTTCAGCCAATCCCTCTGCCGGTAGTGCAACCTGTATTTCCAATGGCGGATTGCCTTTTACAAGACCCCTGCCTTCACAATTTTCAGGCTCCAGTCCATTAGTTTTGCCGACAATGGATGAATATTCCCCTCTGTCCGCCATCTGTAATGCTATCGCCATTTTAATATTCTGTGCAAGCTTGAATCCAAGCGTCATTGTATTGCTGGCTGTTGTAATAAAATAGATTCCATAATTACCGCCTTCTCTTGTAAGTGTTATGAAGAATGGTTCCAGTTCAGGATACAGATTCAGAACTGGAGCAAAATTATCAACCATAAGGAGTATATACGGAAGTTTTTCTCCTGTCATCTCCATATATGATTTGAGATTTCCTACACCACTTTCCGAAAATTTATATTTCCTGTTTTCAAGTTCCTTTTTTATCAGCTTGGCAAGCTTACTTATTTTTTCCGCTTCGTTGTCATTTGCAATGCCACCGACATGCGGATAATCTCTGAATATGTTCATACTCCAGCCGCCAAAATCCATAATATATATGTTCACCGTTTCGGGAGTATAACTCATACATACAGACATAACCAGTGTCTGCAGCAGCGTTGTCTTCCCTGTTCCAGGCGCGCCATACGCTGCAATATGCCCCTCACCGTTGATATCAAGCTCCAAAGGATACTGCTTCTGACTCTGCGGTTCATCAACCAGTGCAATTACCGGCTTAAGTTGTCCGCTGTCTTCGTGCCATTCATGTCCGTCAAATGCATTCTTAAGAAGTTTATCAAGCGGAATAACATCCGGCATTTTAGGTTCCCATATCTGTCTGGCCTTTACGCCATCTCTGTTTTCTGCATATTCTTTAATGTAATCAACAATAACATCTATCTCGTTTTTTTCATTTTTTGCCAATGTCGATTTGTCTTCTTCATCATAACTGATACGGTTTCCCTCAATACTGACAATTGATACCTTGGGTTTTACGGAACTTGAATTCTTTCGCTCCGGCTCATATGGCGCTCCGCTCCAATATGACTGTATCAGTTCATATACTTCATCCTCGCCAACCTGAACATATGCCCTTCCCGGATTTGTTATCTTAGCAGCATCAGGATGTTTGAGCATTTCTTTACTGTCTATCGAACTTGCTACTTTTAGGCACCATCTAAATCTTGTATTTGCATGCATTTTGTCATCGACTACTCCCGCAGGCTTCTGTGTTAGCAGTATTGCGAAAACTCCCAAGGTTCTTCCTATTGCAAACACTCTGTTTACTACTGTCATAAAATCAGGGAACTGTACTTTAAATTCTGCAAATTCATCAATTACAATAAACAGAAAAGATAATGGTTCCTTAACTTTACCTTCTTTATATAATTTTAAATAAGCACTTATATTGTTTACTCCTGCTTCATCAAGCAAAGCTTTTCTCCTTGACAACTCATTTTCAAGGGCTATCAGGTTTCTGTTTATATTGGTATCCAAATCGGATATTGTGCCTGCAAGGTGCGGCATATTTAAAAACGGCAAAATCAGTCCGGTACCTTTAAAATCAATCAGTACAAAAGAAACATCCTGCGGGCTGAATTTTAGAGCCATTGACAGAATCCATGATTGGACCATTTCGGATTTGCCTGAACCTGTCATTCCTGCCACTAGTCCATGAGGCCCATATTTTTTCTCATGAATATCAAAAATAAAATCCTCTCCGTTTGCTTTTACTCCAATAGGCACTGCCATAGATTTGTAAGTAAGTCCACTGCTCCAATTAGCATCAAGATTTATTTCTTCCGGCCTCCTCACACCATAGCCTTCAAGAAACGTAACACACTGAGGCAGAAGCGCTTCCTCTGCTCCGATATCTGTTTTTATAGGCAGCATACTCCTTGAATACTTCGGAAATGCTGCGTCCGATATGTTTTCAATAGAAAACACCTGTTTTTCTGAAATATTCTCCTTGTTATATATAACATTTTGCTGTCCGCTTGTTTCAATAATAACCGAACACTCTTTTGGAAGCATACTCAAATCATCAAAAACAAATATGGTTCCGATTCCAAGATCCTGGCGGTTTAATGTAAGATATTGATTTATAGTCTGTTCTTCTATAAACCTTCTGTCAGTAATAATGAACAGGTAGTAAGGAAGTTTCATACTGCTTGAAAAAGACTTTTCCTCTTCAAGTTCTCTGGCTCTCTGAGACAGTAGCTCTTCCATGAATTTAAATAATCTCCCCGCAGAAAATACATCATCCGCCATATAGCGCATTTCTTTGTTATCATCAAATGAGTGAGGAAGCCACTTTATCCATTCAAAATGATTTTCTTCTTTCCTGTCATATACCGTAACAAGCTTCACATCATCATAGCAATGATGCGAAGTCACCTGAATTATCATATTTCTCAGTAGTTCCAGACTCTCATTTCTGTTTCCTATAATACCGCACATATTATTCTGTACCATGTCAAGCAATATAGGAAAATTATCAATCATTTCATAGGTATGCTTTATCTCTCCGGGTTTACCGACAAGATCATCTTCATCCAGTACAATGCCGACTTTAGGTATCCTTATGTCCATATTAAATTCTGCACATCCTTCACCTATTCTGATACTCATAAAGTCATTATCGCCGGGTTTTCTTTCCCATAGTTCTCTTTTAATCTTGAAAACTGTGTCAAGGCAATCATGCACAGAAGGGTTCGACATTGTAACCGCATCGATTTGTTCTTTACGTTTTTCTTCTATTTCCTGTATTTTTTGAGTCAAATGCTCTTCATACTTTTTAATCCTAAGCATTTCCCTCTGTTTATGTTTTTTCTTCTGTCCAAAATATGTAGTCACCGAAACAAAAACACTAAGAAGACACATAGGTGCAGTATAGTAAATAGACATCCGGCTTCCGCCCGTTATTGCAACAATCAAAACCATTATTGATGCCATACCTATTGGCGGAATCAACACGCTCAACCAGTTTATCTCAGGCTTTGTTCCTACATTTGGCGGAGATTCTATCTCTATTTCTCCCGCCGGTACTGCTTTTCTCAGTCTTGGAGAACGCTTAAAATACGGATATTCTTTATACGGAAAAGGATTCCCTGCGTTAACGCTCATACTCTCTTTGGTTTTGATGTTAATATAAACAAATTCCGTACTGCATTTAATTATCAAAGTATCTTTTTCAAATACTATCCTGTATATTGCAATATCTATTTCATCACCATCATTCAATATCAAGGTGTCTATCTTTCTACCATTGACAAAAGTACCGTTTGTACTTGCCAAATCCTCTATATACCATCTGCTATCTTTTTTATATATTCTCGCATGGTGCCCAGACACTTTTTTGTCATTAAATATAATATCGCATTTTTGGTTTCTGCCAAGTGTAAGTTCTTCGGTTCCCTGCAATTTCAGCCTTTGCTGTACAGATAAAGGCTCTTTAAAAACCCATATGCTTATTGCTTTTTTTCTTCCTATCACATAAATATCACCATTTTTAATCTCATTTTTTTCTATCTGGTGACCGTAATAAAAAACATCCTTTTTCCCTTCAATAAACCATTTATCATTCTCATGATAGAATTTAATCTGTTCATCATAAAATTCATCCCCACGCAACACATAATCTGCATCTTCATTTTTACCAATAGAATAACAATGGGCTTCCTCTAAATGTATATCATTTACAATATTGCTTTCATAAATTCGTACTGCATATGCCATAAAAATTCTCCTATCAACGCTATAACTTATTCAAAGCCTCAATCAACTCCGCAATATTTCTATATCTATCATCAGGGTTTATTCTCATACATTTGTTTATAATTCTAGTGAAGTCATCACTATACCTTGCAGTTAACATCTCTACTGGTTTAATACTGTAAAAATCAAGCGATGGTCTAAGTCCTGTCATAAGTTTATAGAAAGTAGCACCTATACTATAAATATCTGTTTTCTCAGTTATCCCTTTTTTTATATATACTTCTAATTTATTCTTTCTATTCTCTGTTGGCATTTCACAGATAAATTCAGTTTCTTGCAATCCTTCACAGTCTATAAGACCATCGACTTCTGCACCCTCTCCAACACTATTCTTCACTCCATGCTTCTTAAGCATTTCTGCATAATTGCTTATACTTCCGTACTGCTCAATTGGTGAATACCCTGGAGTCAGTCCCAAACTATGCATATTATATGTATCAAAAATTCTTGATATATTAAAATCTATCAGACATATATCATCGTTGCCAGTAATCATTACATTAGCCAGTTTAATATCACTATGGATAATTGGTTTCTCAAGATTATGTAAATAGCTTACCGCTTCACATAATTGCCTAAGCCATTTAACAAGCCTTTCCTGATCAAAAGTCTGGCTTGTCATGCTCATCTCTTGCAAACTTCTCCCATCCACATAATCCATTACGGTATATACAGATTTATTCTCTTCAAAAACATCATAAACCTTTGGCAAGTATGTGTGCTTTATATTTTTTAGTATTTCAACCTCGTTTCTTCCTCTTAACCCTTTCGCTCCTGTAATATCAACCTTTTTCAGCACCACTGTCTCATCAAGGCGCTTATGGTACGCTTTGAAAACAGTACCACTTCCACCCTTCCCTATTGTTCCTAATAAAGCATACATGTTTTTCAAAACAACACTACTGTCTACATCTGCATGTATCACTTTACTTATCCTACCAATTCCAAATGCTCTCTCGGGAATTTCCCTAATATTTTTTGCAGAAAATATAAAAAGGATTTTATTATTCAGCTTGTTAGCATCCAACATTTCATATAGCCAAGCATTTTGATTACTATTAAAAAGCTTTTCCACCTCATTTAAAAACAATATATTAAAC
>CAVJEY010000109.1:3014-7113 GCA_963648745.1 Christensenellaceae bacterium Phil1 | reverse complement strand
AAATTACAGAGCGTTTGAAGACGGCCTTAAAAAATATGACAGAAGCTTTGAAGATGCAAGTGAATGTGCACTGACAATGGAGACAATCGCAATGGAGACAATTCTGAGATCTATTAATGATTCCGGCGTAAAAACACCGTGCGGTGACTCTATAGTTAAATTGTTCAATGACGGAATTGAAAACGGGAACGGCAGGAAAAACGTTGTAGCTATTGTAAATGAGCTGATATAAAAGAGGCGAAATATGTCTTATATCATAGGGATTGATACAGGCGGGACATATACCGATGCTGTTCTGCTGGACACAGACAAAAAAAACACAAGCGCGGTAATAAGAAAAGCCAAGTCGTTTACTACTCGCGAGAAGCTTGAAAGGGGAATTGGTGAGAGTATAGAAAAACTCTGTCTGACAGAGGAAGAAATAAAAAAAACAGAAAAGGTTATTCTTTCGACTACACTTGCAACCAATGCGATTGTTGAAGGAAAGATTCGGGATGTCGGGCTTATTGCAATAGGAGATATGCCAGGAGGTCAGCTGGCTGCAAAGCATGTAAAACTGATTAGAGGAAAAGTGAATATCAAAGGACGCGTTCTTTTGGATATTGACAGATACGAAGTAATCAGTGCGATAAACAGCCTCAAAGATTGTGTTGATTCAATTGCTGTATCCTGTGTGGCAAGCGTCAGAAACCCTGTGCTTGAGCAAAAGGTTAAAGGTATTGCCGGCAGTATATGTGATTTGCCGGTAGTGTGCGGATATGAGCTGGCAAGGGATCTTGGCTTTCTGGAGCGCACGAATACCGCAATAATAAATGCAGGTCTTTTATCCATAATAAATACATTTATGAATGCGGTAAAAAATGTGCTTGATGATGCCCGGATAAATGCACCTGTTTTTGTAGTAAAGGGGGATGGCACCATATCTAAGGGCGACATAATAAGAAATACTCCGATAAATACTGCATTGTCAGGACCTGCGGCAAGCATAATCGGAGCGATAAATCTGACAGGTGAAGAAAATGCTGTTATAGCTGACATGGGAGGCACTACGACCGATACAGGTGTTGTAAGAAATAAAAGAGTTGAACTGTCTCCTGACGGTGCCAGTGTCGGGGGATGGAAAATAAAAGTGAAGTCCGCAAAGCTTTACACATTCGGTTTGGGAGGTGACAGCAGAATAAAGCTCGAAGGCTCCGGGTATCAGATAGGCCCTGAGAGAATACTGTCGGCATGCAGAGGCGGCAATGAAGGGGTTACACCTACAGACATATTGCATTGCAGCAATGAATTTAATATGTGGGAGAGCGAGCGGGCACTGCTGTTTGTTACAAGAGAAGCAAGAAAAGCCGGTATATCTGTAGCTGAATATATTGATGATGTAAAAACAGAGGTGGCAAAAAAGATAAACTGCAATCTGAGCCAGTATGCCTCGGCGGAGCTTCCTGCTATTGCAATCGGAGCGCCTGCAAAAGCATGGTACAAAATCACAAGCGACAGGTACGGCGAGGACTTCATAGTGCCGGAGCATTATGAAGTTGCAAATGCTGTAGGAGCGGCAACAGCCGGCGTCTGCACGGTAGGAGAGGCAGTTGTCAGACCGGGTGAAGACGGCGGAGGCTATCTGGTGCATACCGACACAGAGCGTTTTTCATACAATGATATGACTGCGGCACTCAAAAAAGCATTTGAAGCAAGCAGAGAATATGCAGTAAAAGCCGTTGAGGAGCAGGAGCTTGAGACGGTAGAAGAAAATTATGAATGCAGTGCCATATATCAGATAGACGGGGATGTTATCTGTGTTGATGCTGCTGTAGAGAATGACAGTATTGTGCTGAAAGATGTACCTGCAGACGCCAGGTTTCTGGAAGCAAAAATAAAAGTGTTTGCCAGTGGCAATATGTTTGTTCAGTTATAAAAATAAGGAGTGAAAATACAATATGACAAAGAGAAAATTTTTGAGCAGAACCGATCGTGAATACATCGCCAGTATGATTCCGGAAAGCACACCGGACTGGAAAGAAGCATGGAAAGAAGGCTACAAAATCGGTGAAGCTCTGGAAATTAAAGAGACCCCGTTCAAAAAGAAATATGGTGTTAAAAGTGATGTTGAATACAGAATGCGGCTCAAGGAAAAAGGCAAGCTTTGCTGGAAAATCAACACAGGTCTTGCCAGCGTTGATGAGCAGGTGGAGGCAATGAAGGCCGCTGAAAAATTTAACGAGGAGACAGGGATGTGCATAAGTTATGCGCATCAGCTCCCGCAGAACATTACCGGAGTACCCAAAGACAAGAGAAAAGGACTTCCTCTTTCGCTGGGATTTATGTTAAATGAGCCGGAAGACTGGGAAAGAATCACAATGGCTGCAACAGTTCAGCCTATATTCGGAGATAATCATCTGGGCTGGCCGAATTCTGTTGAAACAACTATAAATTCCGTCAGAGCGGGAAGTACATATACAGGTCTGTTCAGTACTTATGTTCAGGTTGCTCCGGGCTGCCCCGATGAAGTGTGGAACATGACACAGATCGTTAAGGCGCTGGGTATCACAGCTGCGAAATACGACGACAAGGTTGTTGTTAACGATCAGTCTGATGACGGATACGGTGCTTATTTCTCGGATCTTGCAACATCACTGGCAATGACGAGAATGGACAGATATATTGTAAGCGATTTGTGCAAATCAAGATTCTGCTACAGCTTCGGTAATTTTACACAGAACATTATGGAAAAGGTTGCTCTATGGCTGGCAGCAAGCGATATCTTCAGCACTGAAGATCAGCCGGGAATCGGATTTATGTACCCGGATACAATCAGCCATTGGGATCACCATCTGCATGCAAACTACGGATTCCAGATACCTGAGGTTCTTATGTTTGTACTGGCCGAAGACAGATTTAAGACAGGCTCAGCATTTTTATCAGTGCCTATTACCGAGAAAGTTGCTATTCCGACAGTTCCGGAAATGCTGGATATGACAGCGGCATGTCAGAGAACTGAAGAGGTCGTTTATTACTGGAGAGACCTTATAAACTGGGAACCGATTGAAAAGCTCAGAGATCAGGTTATTGAGTTTTCGGAAAAGATGTTTCAGAACATGCTGGACGGTCTTGAAGAAGCAGGTGTGGATATTACAAATCCGATTGAAATAATGATAGTTCTTAAGAGTATGGATCCGTTTGCTTTGGAAAAGATGTTCCATCCTTCGATTGTAAACGATGGAAAGGAAGAAATGGAGCCGCTCATTCCGGCAGCCCTCTGGAATGCAACACAGAATGAACTGGCAAGTCAGATCAGCTATCTGTCCAAAACAGAATATCCTGAGCTGGTTAAAGGTAGAAAGATATGTATTGCTTCAGGCGATGTTCATTTTGCAGGAGCTGCAGTTATTGCAGGAGTTCTTAAAGAGTTTGGAGCAGACGTAGTCGACGGCGGCAATCAGCTGGAAGCAATGGATGTGCTGGACCTGGCAGACGAATATGATGTGACCGATATATGCGTAAGCCTGCACAACGGACAGGCTCTGCCATATGCCAAACTGCTGATTGAGCTGGCTAAGCAGCGTAATAAAAAATACAGATTCTTTATGGGCGGTGTAATGCAGAGCTTCCTTAATCCGGATGATGAAGTTCCTACGGATGTGACAAAGGAAATAAACGAACTGGGAATCACAACCTGTACAACAGTGGAGGATCTGCTTTCCAAACTGACAAAATAAGGTATGAAAAGGGGTAATAAGGATTAAAAAAATAATTAAACAAATGGAGGATTTTTTATGGAGAACACTTTAGTAAACCCGAGCAAAAAACAATGGATTGCCCTTGTATTTTGTGTTATTGCAGGATGTTACGGTCCGATGTTTCAGTACTGCCACGGTACACTTGCAGACTATATTATGAACGAATACAGTCTCTCCTACACACAGTGGGGAACAATTAATTCGGTATATTCATTTTCATGCGGATTCGGACTGTTTATAGTCGGAGCACTTGTAGAGAAACTCGGCTGCAAAAAATGGACAATGCTTGGTATGGCATTAATGATTATAGGACATGCGATATTCTTTTTTGCACCTAGCTATACTGTTTTACTGCTTGCAAG
>CAVJEY010000109.1:0-3004 GCA_963648745.1 Christensenellaceae bacterium Phil1 | reverse complement strand
TTTTGGAAACGCATGCATCTACAACGCAGCATACACCTTGGCCGTGCACTGGTTCCAGGGAACCAATAAAATGGGCGTGGCAACAGGAAGCATGACAGCAGCAGACGGGATAGGCACATTCTTTGCGCTGTATGTATTTTCTATTATTATTAACGCTTTGGGGATGGTAACAGGAAATATTGTAGTTATAATCATTGCCGCTGTAATACTTGCTGTTCTTGTTTTCGCACTGAAGGACCCGGGCGAGGCAGATAACGAAAATGTTGATATTTCAAACACGACAGATGAAGGAAAGTTTGAAAAAGCACTGAACCGTAATACAATCGCACATGCAATGATTGTTACAGGTGTTCTTGGAGGCCTGGGCGTAGCAAACTACTGGGGTCCTACAATGCTGATGGATATGGGAGTTTCAAACTCTGTATCAGGGCTGATTTCAACATTATATACGGCAATAGGTATTTTTTCCGGACTCATATTTGGCGCTGTATCCGATAAGATGGGCAAGAGAAAACCATCGTTGCTGTTTGCAGGCATCGGTATGGTATTAGGATATATCGTAATGATTTTCGGCAGTCTGTGGTCAAGTGTGGTTCTGTTCACATTAGCGTTTATGCTTACAGGTTTTTGTGCGTATGTTGCATATCCGATAGGATTTGCTCTCATCTCAGATACCGTTAAGGCGAGCAAAATCGGTGAGGCAAACGGAATTATCCAGGGAGTGTCTTTCCTGATTGGAATGTTTGTATTCCAGCAGGTTGTCGGCATTGTTAAGGACTTTACGGGACTGTACTGGGGAGGTCTGGCATTTTGTGCGGTACTGGTATTCATTGTAAATGTACTTGCAGTAATTATATTTGCCAAGGAAAAAAATGAAGTTTTTGAAATCAACCGCAAAAAATAAAGGCTGAGACAGTATGCCCTGATACACAATTATACTTTTAGATAACAACACTTATTCAAAATACTGTTTACAGAGGTATTGCTCTCTGATATGTTGTGGATAGTGGAGGCAGATGAAATGACAGAGAAAGAAAAAATGCAGAAACAGATGCTGTATGATGCAAATAATGACGAGAGCCTGCTGGCAGAAAGAGCAGCAGCAAGAGAGATTTGCCATCAGTTCAATCAGCTTCTGCCCTCAGACAAAGAGGGTCAGCGCAAAATTATAAACAGGCTGCTTGGCAAAACCGAAGGAGACTTTTTTATTATCGCGCCGTTCTGGTGTGATTACGGATATAACATTGAAATCGGAGAGAATTTCTTTGCAAACTTCAACACTGTTATTTTAGATGAAGCAAAAGTACGCTTTGGCAGCAATGTGTTTATTGCTCCTGGCTGCGGGTTTTATACAGCCGGACATCCGATTGATTACGAACGCCGCAATCAGGGCATGGAATATGCATATCCTATTACCGTAGGAGATAATGTCTGGATCGGCGCGGGTGTTCATGTCATGCCCGGAGTTACAATCGGAAGCAATGTCGTAATCGGAGGAGGCAGTGTCGTGGTCAAAGACATTCCCGATAATTCGGTAGCGGTAGGTAATCCCTGCAGGGTGGTTCGCGCCATTACGGAGCAGGACAAAAAAACCTGCTGGGACAGATAATATGTTAAAAAAATGGCATTAATGCAGTAAGATATATGTCGGGAGGCGGAGTTGTATAGGAGGACATTGAAATGAGTAAAAAAATATTAGTGGTAACAGGAAGCTCAAGAAGTGGCGGAAACAGCGATTTGCTGGCTGAAGCGTTTATAAAGGGTGCCCAAAACGCCGGAAATACTGTAACAAGATATGATGCGGGGCATAAATTTATAAGACCCTGCATAGCATGCGATTCATGTTATCGAAACGGCAGTCCATGTCCCTTTGATGAACATTTCAATGAGCTTGCGCCTATGCTGACTGAAGCTGACAGCATAGTTTTTGTAACACCGCTTTACTGGTACACTTTCCCGGCCTCAATCAAGGCTGTTATTGATAAGCTGTATGCGTTTATGGTAGGTGAAAAAGAAATCTCGATTAAAAGCGCAGCACTTATTGTATGCGGAGAAATTGCCGACAAGGCGGTTTTTGAAGGTATCATCAAGAGCTATGAACTTATACTTGAGGACAGAGGCTGGAAAGATGAAGGTCAGCTTATAGTTCCGGGTGTCAGGGACAAAGGTGATGTTCTTGAAACCGCATACATCAGAGCAGCGGAAATTATGGGAAGGACGATTTAACAGGTTTATTCTTCATTTTAGCGAGAGAAACAGTTTTGAAATGTAAATACTTTTGCAATGAATGCAGTAATAAAAATAAAATCCCCTCAGTAGCCAATGCAGAGAGGGGTTTTATTTTTAAGGAGTTATTTAAGAGTAGTTGGTTATTGTTGTTCACAGATATTCACGTTCAGAGCTGCAAAGAATATATTTATCGTTTATATCCATTGAAAAAACACGTTGTCGCAGTTGGAATCCGCAGCCTGTCCCATAGCGGTTTTCTTAAGCTCCTGAATCGGCATCTGCGCGGCCGCATCAAGTGTCTGTGCAGTTTTCTGCCTTCATCGAGCAAAAATCATAAACTGTTTTGTCTGATATACTTTTATAAATGTAGTTTTCAGTGAATCAGTTCAGTTGTATTCCTGGCCATGCCTTCTACATAGCATGCCCAAATATCCGGTTCATATATTACTTCCGCTAAATATGCTTCCAAAATATTCATTTCCTTTGCAGGCGGAGAAATAGAAACAGCGGTACTTGGAAATGACAATCCTGAGGTTGCAAGAATAGGAGAGATATTCTCCTGCAATGAGTTTTATGACTATGAGGCAAAATATGCTGCAGGGGCATGGCAAGAATAGATTTCTTCCTTGCCGAAGACAACCGCATCATATTAAACGAGCTTAACACTCTGCCGGGATTTACGTCAATCAGCATGTATCCGAAGATGTGGGAGGCGACAGGCGTGCCGTGTCCGCAGCTTTTAGACACACTTATAGAGCTTGCAATGGAATAGCAC
>CAVJEY010000108.1:6001-7144 GCA_963648745.1 Christensenellaceae bacterium Phil1 | reverse complement strand
GCGTTCTGCTATGCCGGAGCCATAGTTACGGCAGACTATTTCACAAGAAAAACAAGCGTGTCCCTGATAACCGGCATGCAGTTCATATTTTCATTTGCGGTGGCTCTTGTAATGGCTCTGGCGCTGAGAGAACCGGTGCCTTCATTTGATATAATTTCGGCGCCGATAGTTATAGAGTTTATATACCTGATAATATTCGGCACGTTTCTTACTCAGCTTCTGTTTGTATTTGGAACCAAATACGCATCGGCATCGCAGGCAGGGGTTATATTCCCGCTGGAGTCGGTTTCGGCCACGTTATTCGGCTGCATATTTCTGCATGAGGTAATGCAGGGAGTGCAGATTGCGGGAAGCGTTCTGATACTGCTCTCCATTATTATAAGCAGTGTGGAGTTTAAGAAAAATGATTAAAAAAGCAGACATAATTCTGGCAGCTGTGCTCATTATTGCAGGCCTTGCCATGTCATATATGCTGTCCTTCGGGCAGGAAGCAGGCTCGCGAGTTGAGATATATTCGGACGGAAAGCTTTACGGTGTATATGCGCTTGATGAGGACAGAGAAATCACAGTTGCCAAAGATGGCCATACGAATGTAATTGCAATCAAAGACGGCAGTGTGTATATGAAATCGGCAGACTGCAGCGGGCATGACTGCATCAGTCAGGGCAGCATTTCCAAAACAGGGCAGAGCATCATCTGCCTGCCCAACAAAACAGTTGCAGAAATCACAGGAGGAAGCTCGGAGACTGATGCCGTAGCCAGATAACGATGAACACCAGAAACAGTGCAAAAAAAACAGCAGCGGCAGGTCTTATGACGGCGCTGGCGCTGATATTTTCATATATAGAAGTGCTGATACCGTTTAACTTCGGCATACCGGGCATCAAGCTTGGAATTGCAAACCTTGTTGTCATAATCGCTTTGTACAGAATGGGCTGCAGATACGCGTTTGGCATTAATATAGTCCGCGTGCTTGTTGCAGGTCTTCTGTTCAGCGGCCTTTTCGGAGCGGTTTATTCACTGGCAGGAGCGCTTATGTCCTTTGCGGTTATGGTGCTTGCCAAAAAAGCAGAGATATTTTCGGTTACGGGAGTTTCAATGGCAGGCGGCGTTGCTCACAATCTCGGACAGATACTGGTGGCA
>CAVJEY010000108.1:0-5743 GCA_963648745.1 Christensenellaceae bacterium Phil1 | reverse complement strand
ACGTTTTCAGACCTTGTGGCAAGAAACCCTCAGGACTATATCAGATGGACAAAACACCCTGTTGTAAACATTCCCCCAAAGGTTAATATAACTAAAGGAGCAGAGGGAGAATGTCCGCTTCACTGCGGCACCTGCGAAAACCATCTGCAGACAGCCTGCTGCGTCCTTATAGACGTGACAGACAGATGCAATCAGCACTGCCCTTACTGCTTTGCAAAGGCGGAGGATACAGGCAATGATATGCCGCTGTCTGAAATAGAGCGGAAATATGATCTGCTGCTTGCGCTTGGCGAAGAAAGAGAATTCAACATACAGCTTTCGGGCGGCGAGCCTACTGTCAGAGATGATCTTCCGGAAATAATCAGAATGGGCAAAGACAAGGGCTTTGAATATATACAGATAAACACAAACGGCAGAAGAATAGCGGAGGAAAAAGGCTATGCAAAGAAGCTCAAGGATGCGGGAGCCTCTGTAATATATCTGCAGTTTGACGGTACTACCGATGATATATATATGCAGATGAGAAATGAACCGCTGCTTGACACCAAGCTTTCGGCAATCGAAAACTGCAGAAAAGCAGGGCTCCCGGTTACGCTGGTGCCTACGGTTGTCAAAAACGTCAACCTTGGTAATATCGGAGAAATGATGAGGTTTCTCATAGCGAACAGGGATGTGGTCAAAGGCATACATTTTCAGCCTGTCAGCTTTTTTGGCAGAGTGCCTGACAGAAATTACGACAACAGAGTCACAATGTTTGACTGTATGCACGCCATAGAGGAGCAGACTGGCGGGCTGTTTCGTTTCAGCGACCTGTGCCCGATAACCACAGGTCATACGATGTGCTGCTTTTACGGGACATATCTCAGAGAAAAAGACGGCAGCATACGCTCTCTCATAACAGAGCAGACCAAAAAAACAGGAGTAAGCTGCTGTGACAGTCATGACCCTCTTGAAATAATCAGAAAAGACAGGGATTTTGTTCTGAACAAATGGGATCTGCCTGAATACGGGGAAACAGACGAAAGCTGCTGTTGCTGCTGCGAAGAAACGCCTGCGGAGGAAACATCCTGCTGCTGTGCAGATGAGCCTGTGGATCTTGATGAATTTTTAACCTACTACAAATCGAATATGTTTACGGTATCGGGAATGGCGTTTATGGATCTTTCAAACCTTGATGCCGAGAGACTGAAAAGATGCAGAGTGGTGCAGCTTACAGGCGATGACAGACTTATACCGTTTTGCGCATACAACAGCATATACAGGAAATAGAGCAGGAGGTATATATGCTTAGACCCGGAAACCTTGATATTACAAGAAGCGCAGCAGATGCTGCAGGCTTCAGAAAAGGCGATAAAATTCTCGATGTCGGCTGCGGCCGCGGAGAAACCATGAGATTCCTTACAGACGAATACGGTCTTGACTGTGTCGGTGTGGACATGAACCTGAGATTTATTGAGGAGGGAAGCAGGGCAAACCCTGACCTTGACATCAGGCTCGGTGACGGTGAATTTCTTGATGACTTTTCGTCAAAAACCTTTGACGGCGTGTTTATGGAATGCGTGCTGTCGATCATAAATATGCCCGATGAAGCGCTTCATGAGGCCTACTGCGTACTCAAAAAAGGCGGCAGGCTCATACTGAGCGACCTGTTTCATATAAATCCCGAAAAAAACTTCATAAAAGCAGTGAAGATAGATGCGGACAGACAGGCCATGCGCAAACACAAAGAAGGCGACTGCGAGGAGAGAACAGCGAAGGCTGTTGATTTTCGCCATGACGGCAAATTCATAATAGGGCCTCTCGGAGATCAGCTTGAGGCTATGGGCTTCATAATAACTCATTTTGAGGACAGGACTGATGATCTTACTCAGTACATGGCGGAAACAATACTTGACGGTAAGAAAGACAGCATTATATGCAATGTCAAAAATAAAAAAAACACAGGATATTTTATGCTTGTGGCACAAAAGAGGTAAACATATGAAAGAAGAATTATTTGAACTCAAACTGCAGGGCTACTGCTGCAGCCAGATGGTTATGGAGATGGGACTTCGGGCCCTCGGCAAACAGAATGAAGACCTTATAGAAGCAATATCGGCGCTGTGCGGTGATATTGACTGTGACAAGCCGTGCGGAGTGCTTACGGCGGCTCAGTGCCTGCTGCACCTTGCAGACCCTCAAAACGGCCCCGAAAATTCTGCAGACCTTGAGGACTGGTTTGAAGATGCTTTCGGCGACAAAATCTGCAGCAGTCTTATGGAAGGACAGCCTATCAACAAGGTTGAAAAATGTCCTGTCATCACCGAGGAAACCATTAAATACGTATTTGAGATACTTGGGCTGGAGTGCTAGATGAACACAAAATGGCTGGATCTGTGGATAGCCCGGAAACACAGTCTTGATATGAGTTCGCGGGCGGCGCTGGAGGAATATCAGAGGGCAAAGCTCAGACAGACTGTAGACTATGCAGTGCAAAACAGCAGCTTTTACAGCAGACTTTACGGCAGCTGCAATGCAGATGACTTTGAAACCCTGCCGTTTACGACTCCGGAGGATCTCAAAAATTACGGTGAGGACATGGTATGCGTCAGAGCCTCGGAGGTTTCAAGAATCGTCACGCTTCATACAAGCGGGACGACGGGCAGACCCAAACGCATATACTTTACCGCGCAGGATCAGGAGCTGACGGTTGACTATTTTGCAAACGGTATGAGGTTCATGGCAGCCAAAGGCGACAAAGCGCTGATACTGTTTCCGCATACATCGGAAGGCTCCATAGGTCTGCTTCTCAAAACAGCCCTCGAAAGGACAGGCGTTGAGGCGGGATTTGAGCCGCAGGGCCGCGCCGACTGCGTGATAGGAGCGCCCGAATACGTTGCGCGGCTTTCGACTGCAAGACCAGGCATCAGAGCGGGCAGGGTGCTGCTTTCATCTGATTATGTGTCGGAAGCTGCCAGAGATACAATTTCACAAAACTGGGGCAGCCGTATTTTTGAGCATTACGGCATGACGGAAATGGGACTCGGATGCGCTGTCTCCTGCGGACAGGGAGCAGGCTATCATATCAGAGAAAACGATATATATATTGAAATATTAAACCCCGAAACAGGCAGACCCGTTTCGGACGGGCAGTGGGGAGAAATAGTGTTTACAACACTTACAAGGCAGGCAATGCCGTTTATACGGTACAGGACAGGAGACATATCCAGATGGATTACGGACAAATGCGCCTGCGGGAGTGTTTTGAAGAGGATAGACAGAGTAAGAATGAGGAGGTAATTATGTCGCAAAAAGTAATTTATCACGGCAGAGATATGCTTGAGCTTGGCGAGAGCTTCGTAATGTGCAAAATAATAAATTCCGAAGGCTCAACACCGAGAAAAAAAGGCGCGTGCATGCTGGTCAAAAAAGACGGCAGGACAATAGGCACAGTGGGCGGCGGCAAGATAGAGGCCGAAACAGAGAAGCTTGCGGCGGAGGTGTTTAAGACAAAAGAAAAAAGCAGAGTGTTTCATTTCAGACTTGACACTTCGGAGGAAGGTATAGGTATGGCCTGCGGCGGTGATGCGGATGTGCTGATACAGTATGTCGATGCCGCGCATCCCGAGGATTTTGAAGAGGAATTTGAAAAAATCACCACAGCATATATCTTTGGAGCGGGACACGTTTCCCTTGAAGCCGAAAAGCTTTTGAGATATGTGAATTTCAGGACGGTTGTAATAGATGACAGAGAGGAATACTCAAACAGAGACCGTTTTCCGGATGCATACGAGGTAAAGACCATCGACTCCTTCAAAAACGCGTTTGAAGGCCTTGAAATTGATGAAAACAGCTATATAGTAATCGTCACAAGAGGACACATGGGCGACCTTGATGTTTTAAGAGATGCCCTGAGACTTCCTTGCGCCTATCTTGGAATGATAGGCTCCAGAAACAAAAACAGGGTTCTTTATGAAGCGCTCAAAAAAGAGGGCTTTGACGAAAGCGAATTTGAAAGGATTTATTCACCTATAGGAGTTGAAATTCATGCGGAAACTCCTGAGGAAATAGCAGTAAGCATTGCGGGAGAAATGATTAATGTCAGAGCAGGCTACGGCAAATAACAGGATAGGAGCTGTGATACTGGCGGCAGGCTATTCATCGAGAATGGGGAGCTTCAAGCCCGGATTGCAAATAGGCGATAAGACGGTCATAGCAAGGCTTATCACCTCTTTTCAGGATGCGGGCATCAGAGATATAGTGGTTGTAAGCGGGCACAACAGAGAAACCCTTCAGTCCCTCATAGCCGGATTTGATGTGACCGAAAGCTACAATGAGAATTTCCCGCAGGGGATGTTCACATCAATACAGGCAGGAGTCAAAAAAACAGACAAAACCCTGAGAGGCTTTTTTCTGATACCTGTTGACTGTCCTCTGCTGGAGAGGGAAACAATAGATGCCCTTGTTCGTGAGATTAAAGACGACAGTTCATTTGCAGTGCCGTGCTTCAGAGGCAAAAAAGGGCACCCGCTGTATGTCCCTATGAGATACAGAGATGAAATACTGAGCCATGACGGTACGGGCGGCCTCAAGGGTATTACCGACAAATACGACCACCTTATAGCCAGAGTTGAAACAGGCAGAGAAAGCACTGTTCTGGATATGGATACTCCTGCGGCCTATGAAGAGCTCAAAGCTTTTTATGAGCGCGGCATGAAATCGGAATCACTTGCAGACCTTGCGGCAGGCAGGACATTTTACCTGATAAGGCACGGGCAGCCGCAGCAGCACAGGGACAAAATATTTCTCGGACAGACGGATGTGCCCCTTAGTGATACCGGAATAAAACAGGCAGAGGAGCTCAGAGCGAAGCTGCCGGATGGCATCGGCAGAATATATTCAAGCGACCTCAAAAGAGCAAAACAGACGGCGCAGATTATATCCGGCGAGGTGACAGAGGTCAGAGGATTCAGGGAAATGAATCTGGGAAGCTGGGACGGCAGATATATAGAGGATATTAAACGCGAGTATCCGAAGCTGTACGAAAAAAGAGGAAAAAACCTGTTTTCGTTCAAAACAGGAAACAAGGCCGAAAATTTCTATGACCTGCAGTACAGAACTGTCAAAGCTCTGACAGATATTCTGAAAAAAGATGACAGCAGGGATATTTTCATAGTGGCACACAGCGGCGTTATACGGTGTATTGAAAATAACCTCAAAGGCGGCAGCGTTGAAGATGAGTGGCAAAAACCCGCAACAGGAGATGTAAGAGTGGTTCGGGTCTGAGGCAGCAAAAATGTATTGAAAAGGACAGAGGAGCAAAATAATAATATGCGAAACTGTTCTTTTTTAGTGGATAAAGCAGGAAAACAGATGAAAACAGGGGTTATATAGAAAATCATATAGCGAAGTCACAAGCAAACTTGTTATCAGACTGAAAAATCAGAAATAAGGACTGAAATAAATTTATTAAAAACAGCAAATTAATTTAAGAAAAGTTGTTGTAAACCACAAATAATAGTGGTATAATAACAATGTAGTTAAGAAAAAACTAAAAAAACCACAAGATGGTTAAAAGAAAAGAGGGATATTATGAGTAAGGCATTCGAGAGTATCAAAAAGACTTTCACTGATTGTGCTGAGATGATCGATATGATCGTTGAAAAGGGTTTACTTAAATAATAACTACGATAGAAACTACACTTAAATAAATATTAGACAATATTTTTTTGGCAGAGGAATAAGCCCCCTCTGCCGTTTTTTT
>CAVJEY010000107.1:0-7163 GCA_963648745.1 Christensenellaceae bacterium Phil1 | reverse complement strand
TAAACCAGTGTAAATATGCTGTAAGGACCTGGAGTAAATAATTTTATATTAGGAGGGGTTACCGCTTTTGCGGTACCCTTCCTGATATACTTATTCTGTACCCAAAGGAAAGCTGATAGATAAGAGGTGTGTTTATGAACATGAGAGACCGGCTTGAAGAAATAAAAAGGGCGTCTGTAAAAAAACCGATGCCGGTATTATCTTTCCCTTGCGTACAGCTTATGGGGATGAATGTCAGAGAGCTTTTGTCAGACCCGTATAATCAGGCAAACGGCATGAAGGCGGTTGCAGACAGGACCGATTCGTTTGCAGCGCTGGGCTTTATGAATCTGTCGCTTGAGGCAGAGGCCTTTGGAGCTGATGTGAAGATTTCGGATACAAATGTCCCTGCGGTGACAGCTCCTCTGACAGAGGATATAGAGGCGGCAGAGAAGCTGGAAATTCCTGTGATTAAGGAAGGCAGGGCCGGAATATGTATAGAGGGAATTAAAAAAGCCCTGACCCTTATACACGACAGACCTGTTTTTGCGGGAGTGACAGGGCCGTTTACTTTGGCGGGAAGCCTTGCAGGCATAGGCAGGGCATTTGAAAATCCGAAGCTTTTGCATATACTGCTGAGAAAATCGACAGACTTCCTTACCGGATATATTAAAGCTTACAGGAGCATCGGAGCAGACGGCATATTTATGGCAGAGCCGCTTGCAGGCATACTGTCACCTGAACTGGCAGAGCAGTTTTCAGAGCCTTATGTCAGGGAAATAGCGGATGCCGTCAGGACGGAGGATTTCATAGTCATATACCATAACTGCGGTAACGGCATAATTGAAATGGCAGAGTCCATATACCGCACAGGCTGCGATGCATACCATTTCGGCAATGCTGCCGACATGAAAACAGTGCTTGAAATATTCCCTGACGATAAGATAGTTATGGGAAACCTTGATCCGGCAGCTCTGCTTGCAGAGGGAACACCTGAGGCCGTAAGACGTGAGACTTTGAAACTGCTTGAAAAATGCAGCGTTCATCCGAACTTCCTCATATCATCGGGATGCGATATACCTCCCTTTGCAAAATGGGAAAACATAGATGCTTTTTTTGAGGCGGCAGGAGAGTTTTACAGTAGATGAATCCGGGATTTACAGCAGGTGAAATTAAAGATATAATTTAGGGAGCTTTTGAACATGGAGGAAAGCCTTGCGGCTTTTGCAGGACTGATATGGAAAACATACTTAAGAAAAAAAGAATAAGGACAATAGCGCTGGCGGTGCTGGCTGCCGTATGCATAATCGGCGGCATACTTGCGCTTAATATAGAGAGAGCGGACTACAGGGAGAGCCTCGGCAAAGCTGTTACAGAGGCTGAGAATCTGCTTCTTGAGGCTGAGACAGGCTATGAAAAAGGACAGTATCTTCCCGATACGGTAGTGGCGTTTTCTGAGGATATAGAGGATGCAAAGGCCGTATATGAGGATAAGTCAAGTGTCTATGAGGAGCAGAAGGCTGCATATGAGGAACTCAAAGAAAGCACGGGTGAGTTCAAAAAAGCCGCGAATAAGGAGGATCTGACAGAAAAAGAAGCCGCAAAGGAAAAAGAAAAAGCGAAAGAGGATAAATCCCAAAGCGATGAAAAAAGCTCCGGGTCAGAGGTAAAGAGCAGCGGCAGCAGCAGGCCTGGGAAATCCGATAAAAAATCAGCTGCAAAGGCCGAAGATAAGAAGATAACGGTAAGCATAGAGATAAGGTGCGACAATCTTTCAGACGATATGTCAAAGCTGACAGATGAGGCCAAGGCGCCGTATGTTCCGTCAGACGGAGTCATACTGGGCAAAACAGAGTACAAATGCGAAAAAGGTACGACTGTATATGATGTGCTCTATGCTGTATGCAGGAATAATAACATACAGATAGAATCAAGCTATACGCCTGTATACGGCTCCTACTATATCGAGGGTATCAACCATCTTTATGAGTTTGACGGAGGATCTGAAAGCGGCTGGATGTACAAGGTCAACGGCATATATCCGGATTACGGATGCTCCTCGTACAATCTGGAGGACGGAGACAGCATCGTGTGGGGCTATACCTGCGATCTGGGAAAGGATCTGGGGCATGACTACCATTAAAAAAGGACTTGGGGAGTCCTGCGAATTTGCAGGCTATCACCCGTTTGTGAATCTGCTGTTTTATGCCTTTGCCATAGGCATAGCCATGTTTTCCACAAGACCTCTGTTTATATGCATAGGGTTTGTGTGCTCGTGGGGCTATTCAGTGCTTCTTGGAGGCATCGGGAAGCTGAAGCAGAATATCCTGCTTATGGTGCCTGTGATTGTTATAATGGTGGTGATAAACACACTTTTTACCCATGACGGAGAAACCGTGCTGTTTTATCTTAACGGCAACAGAATCACGCTGGAGGCTGTTTTTTACGGAGCTGCCGCGTCATTTGTCCTTACCTCCGTCATAGTGTGGTTTTCAAGCTTTAACATCATAATGTCATCGGACAAGTTCATATATCTTTTCGGCAGGGCGGCGCCTGTTTTAGGGCTGACCCTTTCGATGATATTCAGATTTATCCCTCTGCTCAAATCAAGATTTGCCGAAATCTCCATGGGACAGAAATGCATGGGCAGAGGACAGCAGAGAGGCTTCATCAGAAAGACAAGACTGATACTCAAAGAAGTATCAATCCTTATATCATGGTCGCTTGAGGCCTCTATTGAAACGGCGGACTCCATGGAGGCAAGAGGCTACGGACTTAAAGGCAGGAGCAGCTTTCATCTGTTTAAGTTTACAGGACGCGATTTCAGGGTCCTTGCGGCCATGGCGGTGACAGGCGGCATTGCGACGGCAGGCTGTATTATGGGCAAAACAGATATGTATTACTATCCGGTGATTGTCGCAGGAGATTCTGATGTGATGACAGCTCTTGCAGCCATATCATACGCGCTGCTTCTTGTTATACCCTTTGTAATTGACGTGAGAGGAGAGGCTAAATGGAAACAATTAAATTTACAGATGTAAGCTTTACATATCCTCTCTGCGAAAAAAGGGCGCTTGAGAATATAAATCTGTCGGTCGATATGTCGGAGTTCATAGTTGTGTGCGGCAAATCAGGCTGCGGCAAAAGCACACTTCTGAGGCACCTCAAAAAAAACCTGACTCCTTACGGATACAGAGAGGGAAGCATTAAATACAAAGGGGAGGAGATTGTAGAGCTTGATGACAGACTCAGTGTATCCGAGATAGGATATGTGCAGCAGAATCCCGACAATCAGATAGTGACAGACAAGGTGTGGCATGAGCTTGCTTTCGGCCTTGAAAGCCTTGGACTTGACAACGCCTCAATCAAAAGACGAGTTGCGGAGATGGCTAATTTTTTCGATATACAGGGGTGGTTCCGCAAAAGCGTCACTGAGCTTTCGGGCGGGCAGAAGCAGCTTCTTAACCTTGCCTCTGTCATGGTGATGCAGCCTAAGGTGCTTGTTTTGGATGAGCCTGCGGCGCAGCTTGACCCCATAGCCGCATCGGAATTTATGAGAACACTTTACCGCATCAACCGCGAGCTTGGCACCACGGTCATAATATCGGAGCACAGATTAGAAGAGCTGTTTCCCATGGCAGACAGAGTCATAGTTATGGATGAGGGCAGAATCATCTGCTGCGACAGACCTCAGAATGCGGGAGCTGCGCTTGCGGAGGCGGAGCATCCGATGTTTTACGGGCTGCCTGCCGTGATGAAGATATATACACAGACGGCAAAGGGCGCAGACTGCCCTATGACCATCAGAGACGGCAGACTCTGGCTTGAAAGCATTCTGGGAGAGCCGGGAGAAAGGCTTTATGACAAAAAATACGAAAAAGAAAAAAGCATAGAATACAGAAAACAAAAGAAAAAGCAGGCAGGCGAAGAGTACATAATAGAGGCGGAGGATGTCTGGTTTTCATATGACAGAGATTCTGAGGATGTCTTAAGAGGCCTTAACCTCAGAGTAAAAAAAGGCGAATGGTACTGCCTGATGGGAGGAAACGGAGCAGGCAAAAGCACCACTCTCAAAGTGCTCTGCGGCATACTCAAAAGCAAAAGAGGCAGGATTACCGTAGATGGACTTGAGGTAAGAAAGACGGGGAGCAGGCTTTTTGAAGGAAGGCTTGCCATGGTTCCGCAAAATCCCCAGGCTCTGTTTACGGAGATAACTGTCGAAGAAGAGCTGCTTGAGGCGCTGTATTACAGCAAAGAGCCTGACAGCGAAAAGATAAATGCCGTAACGGAGATGATGGAGCAGATGGAGCTTTCGCATCTTGCAAAGGCTCATCCCTATGACCTGTCGGGAGGAGAGCAGCAGAGGCTGGCCCTTGGCAAAATACTGCTTTTGAGGCCACGGATACTTATTCTTGATGAGCCCACCAAGGGACTTGATCCGTTTTTCAAAAGAACCCTTGCGCGGATTTTCAAAGGGCTTACAGCAGACGGCGTGACAATATTCATGGTTTCACACGACATAGAATTCTGCGCAGAATATGCGGACAGATGCGCCATGTTTTTTGACGGAGATATTGTTTCAGAGGGAGACCCCCAGGCCTTTTTCTCAGGCAACAGCTTCTATACGACCGTATCAAACAGGATGGCAAGAGGGTGGTTTCCGACGGCCGTTACATGGGAGGAGGTTGTGCAGTGCGTCAGGGATTCAATGTAACGCAGTATGAGGCGGCATGCCGCAAAAGGACGAAAGCCTCCTCTCTGATAATATTTGTACTGATACCGGCAACCATAGCCGCAGGATGCATATTTTTGGATAACGAAAGATATATGGTGATATCTCTTGCCCTGCTCATATATACCATGATACCGTTTTTTATGGTATTTGAAAAACGAAAGCCCAAGGCAAGAGAAATCGTCCTTATAGCCATGATGGCTGCAATTACGGTATGCGCCCAGCTGTTTTTTCATATGGTGCTGCCGCTTCAGATAGGAACCGCCCTTATTATTATTTCCGGCATAGCCTTAGGGCCTGAGGCGGGATTTCTGATAGGCGCAATCGCAAGATTTGTCTGCAACTTCTATATGGGACAGGGACCGTGGACGCCGTGGCAGATGTTCTGCTGGGGACTTCTGGGCTTCCTTGCGGGGCTTGCATTTAACAGAACAGATCTTGACAGACTCAAATCAAGGGACTTCAGGGTCATTATGGGTCCTGTAATGTGCGTGGCCTTTGCAGCTGCCGCCGCATATATATGCTACATAATATGGCCGGGTGATGATGACACATTCTTTGGCTGGAGGCTTTATGTGTTCGGCGCGGCAGGACTTCTGGCGGGAGTGATTCTGCAGAGAAAACGTCTTCCCGCAGACAACATAACGCTTACGCTGTTTACGTTTTTTACAACCTTCATAATCTACGGAGGACTTATGAACATATGCGCCATGGTGACATCGGCGGCGCTGCCGGGAGGAGCGCCCGTAAGCATGGGCACACTCAAAACCCTCCTCATAACAGGGGCGCCGTATGATGCGACCCATGCGGCAACAGCATCGCTTTGTGTGTTTATCTTCGGAAATGCGATGATAAAAAAGCTTGAGAGAATCAAGATTAAATACGGAATATACAGATAGGGGGAATCTATATTATGAAAAGAATAATATCAGTGCTTGTGACAGCGGCAGTGCTGTTCACGCTTACATTTCAGTGCTCATTTGCAGGACAGGTTACGGCAGAGGAAGCATACAGCAGCGCAGGTAAAACAATTTATGAAAACACCGTCAAAACACCTTCCTTCGGTGCAGAGTGGCATATATTAGGCCTTGCAAGGTCAGAATATGCAGGCTGTGATGAGATATTTGAGAAATACTACGAAGATGTTGTCAGAACACTCAAAGAGAATAAAGGCATACTGTCAGAGTACAAATATACGGAATACTCAAGAACCATAGTGGCGGTCAGATCCATAGGAAGAAATCCAAGGAATACCGGCGGCTATGATATGGTATCAAAGCTGGTTGAAAAAAACAATGTTATAAAACAGGGACTCAACGGCCCCATATGGGCGCTGATTGCATTTAATACAGGCGGGTATGCAGACAGCTCAGACAAGTTCAAAAGCGCTGAAAAATACTACATAGAATACATACTGGATGCCGAAAAAGACAGCGGCGGCTGGTCATTAAACAGCTCCGAGGCAAATGCCGACGTGGATATAACGGGGATGGCGCTGACAGCCCTTGCACCGTACTATAAATCAGATGAAAATGTCAAAAAGGCAGCTGACAGAGCCCTTTCGTGGCTTTCAGAAGTGCAGACAGCTGACGGAGCCTTTGCAAGCTGGGGCACCGTTAACTCCGAAAGCTGCGATCAGGTCATAGTGGCGCTTACTTCACTTGGAATCAACCCGGACAGGGATGAGAGATTTATCAAAAACGGCAAAAGCGTCATAGACGGGCTGCTGGGCTTTTATACTGACGGCGGATTTAAGCACGTATCGTCAGGCAAACTCAATGCCATGGCAACAGAGCAGGGATATTATGCCCTTACAGCATATTTCAGATTTCTTGAAGGTAAAACTTCGCTTTATGATATGTCGGACAAGGGAACTGTCACTCCTGCGGCATTAACAAAGACTAAGATTGCTTCGGTTAAATCCACTGTCAAAAAGACAGTGAATATTAAATGGAACAAGGTCAGTACAGCAAAAGGATATCAGATAAAATACAGCACTAAAAAGAATATGACAGGAGCAAAAACTGTAACTTCAGGCGCTTTATCAAAGAAGATAACAAAGCTCAGTTCAGGAAAGACATATTACTTCAAGGTCAGAGCGTACAGGAGCGCAGACGGCAGCAGAGTTTACGGCAGCTGGAGCAGCGTCAGAAGCGTGAAGGTGAAATAGCCATGAACAATGGGGAAAAGATAGAAAAACTATAGTATAATTACCTTGGTTAAGGTGGATTTAAACAGTCGGTTTAATTTGGATCGGCTGTTTTTTGTTGCGTAAAATTAAAAAAACGGGATATATAAAATTCCCTGAACAGACGGTTTGCTGTGCAACAGGAGATTTTAGAGAGCGATTACCCTATAAACTATTCCTAAAATGTTGTAAAGAACACAGTGAAATGATATAATGGTTCTAATATTGAAATTCAGCTTTGCTGCAAGGTAAGAACCAGTGAAA
>CAVJEY010000106.1:0-7231 GCA_963648745.1 Christensenellaceae bacterium Phil1 | reverse complement strand
ATAAAAGACACGATTTCTCGTGCCCTGCTAATCTTGGGAAACATCGTGGACCACAGACAGCTCTCATCATCCATCAGGCTTACCGCCGGATTCCCTGCATAAACCCCACTTCTTATGAAATCCGCTCCGCTTCCCCGATTTCAGTAAGGAAAATATCAATCCGACATCGGCTGCCTGATCATACCCTCTTTACATCCGTCAGTTATTCGGAGTCAACCTCATTTCCATCGGGCCTATACCGGTTCACCGGTTTCAGCCCCCTGAAACTCCGCCTGCTCACAGCTTCATTTCAGTTTTCTGGTTTCAGTGATCTGTGATGCAGCCCACGATGGGCTACAAAGGCAAAACCGCCTGGAGCAATTTTGCCTTTAACATTTTACCATACAAAACCTTGTTTGTATATAGTTTTGCAAGCAAAAAGACCCGGAAAATCCAGGTCTTTTGAGGAATATTTACATAAACCAACTATTTAGTAGTTGCATCATATAAAGCTTCTGCATTGTCCCATTCTGCAATGATTTCAGGTATTACCTTGTACAGGTCACCTACGATACCAAAGTCAGCCACTTCAAATATCGGTGCATCAGGATCCTTGTTGATTGCAACGATCATATCTGATGTCTGCATACCTGCAAGGTGCTGAATAGCTCCTGAAATACCGCATGCAAAGTAGATTTTAGGTTTTACAGTTGTACCTGTCTGACCAACCTGATGTGAGTGATCAATCCAACCTGCGTCTACTGCTGCTCTTGATGAACCTACAACTCCGCCAACCTTGTCAGCAAATTTCTTGATAAGTTCAAATCCTGAAGCATCGCCGAGTCCTCTTCCGCCTGAGCAGATGATGTCAGCGTCTGTAAGTGATACCATTTCTTTTGCTGATTTAACGATATCAGCAATCTGAATGTGGATATCCTCTGCCTTAACCTTAGGGTCAGCCACTACGATTTCACCCTTTGCTCCTGCAACTCTTTCTCTTTTCTGCATTACGCCAGGTCTTACCGTTGACATCTGAGGTCTTGTTCTAGGGCAGATGATTGTAGCCATAAGGTTACCGCCAAATGCAGGTCTTGTCTGCTTGATACCTGTTGAAGGGTCATTAGGGTCTAATGTGCTTGTATCAAGAGTAGTGTTCTTCTTTGCGTATTCTATGTAGCTTGAAACCTTAACGTCAAGTCTTGTGCAGTCTGCTGTAAGACCTGTGTTGCATCTTGCTGCAATTCTCGGAGCAAGGTCTCTTCCGATGTGAGTTGCACCGTAAAGAACGATTTCAGGCTTGTATTCGCCGATTACTGTCTCTAAAGCCTTGGTGTAACCGTCTGTAGTGTAGTTTTTAAGAAGCGGATCTGCTACGAGGTAAACCTTCTCTGCACCGTATTCAAAGCATTCTGCTGCCAGAGGTTCGATGTCGGCCTTGTCGCCTAAGAGAACTGCACAGATTTCTGTGTCTGCACTGATTTCTTTTGCAAGTCTGTAGCCTTCGCCTATGAGCTCAAGAGCAACGTTCATAAGCTTGCCCTGTCTCTGCTCTGCGAATACCCATACTCCCTTGTAATCGTCAAGGTCAGCGGCAACTGAAACTTTCTTTTCTTCTATTGCACCGAACTTGCAAGCTGTAAGACACTGGTTGCAGAAAGTACATTTAGCGTTGATCTTAGCTACTTTTCCTAATTTATTTCCACTGTATGGTTCAAATTCAAATGCGTCCTGAGGACATGCCTTGAAGCACTGACCGCAGCCGATACATTTTTCTTTAATAATATTAATAGCCATTTTCTTTCCTCCCTATTAGATTGAATGTTTAGCCTTAAGGTTGATAAGCAGGTTCTTTGCCTGTTCTTTTTCGGTATCTCCTTCGATCTTAACGCCCGGCTGTTTAGGTGCAGGTGTAAATGATCTGAATACGTTTGTAGGTGATGCTTCAAGACCAACCTTTGTAAGGTCAACTTCTATATCCTTTGCATTCCATGTAGTCATCTTCTTCTCGCCGAAGATACCCTTCATAGTCATGTATCTAGGAGTGTTGAGTTCTTTGATTGTTGTAAGAAGGCAAGGAGTCTGAATCTTGATAAGTTCGTATCCGTCCTCTAACTGTCTTTTAACTGTGATATCTTTGAGGTTGTCAGCGATTTCAAATTCCTCTACATATGAAACCTGAGGGATTCCGAGTTTTTCGGCAAGCTGAGGTCCAACCTGTGCAGTATCTCCGTCGATTGCCTGTCTTCCTGTGAAGATAAGGTCGAAATCTCCGTTTTCTTTGACCCATTTTTTTACTGCAGCTTCAAGTGTGTTTGAAGTAGCCCATGTGTCTGATCCGCCTACTGCTCTGTCTGAAATAAGGAAACCTTCGTCTGCACCTTTTGCGATACATTCGAATAACAGGTCGTTTGCCTGCGGAGGTCCCATTGTGATTACTGAAACTGTTACGTCATCAAATTTATCTTTGATCTTCAAAGCTTCTTCTAAAGCGTTAGCATCGTCGTTGTTCAGAATGCTTGGAACGCCATCTCTGATTAAAGTTCCTGTCTTAGGGTTGATTTTGATAACATTTGTATCAGGAACCTGTTTTGCACATACTAAGATTTTAAATGCCATTTGTATTTCCTCCTTCTTCCTTATTTGAATATCTGACCTGCGATAACGATCTTCTGAACTTCTGAAGTACCTTCGTAGATTTCAGTGATCTTAGCGTCTCTCATCATTCTCTCTACCGGATAATCCTTGGTGTATCCGTAACCGCCGTGAAGCTGTACAGCCTTAGTGGTTACATACATTGCTGTTTCTGCTGCAAACAGCTTGGCCATTGCAGAGTACATACCGTATTTGAGATGTCTGTCTTTCATGTCGGCAGCCTGATATATTAACAGTCTTGCAGCTTCTATCTGAGTTCTCATGTTGGCCATTTCAAACTGAAGAGCTTCCATCTGTGATAATTTCTTGCCGAACTGTTTTCTTGCCTTCATATATTCAACTGTTACGTCAAAAGCGCCCTGAGCTATACCCAATGCCTGTGAAGCGATACCGATACGTCCGCCGTCAAGTGTTGACATAGCTACTTTGAATCCGTCTCCTACGTTTCCTAAAATTCTGTCCTTAGGGATTACGCAGTTCTGGAAGATAAGCTCTGTTGTTGATGATGCGCAGATACCCATCTTGTCTTCTGTCTTGCCGATTGAGAATCCTTCATCGCCTTTTTCGATGATGAATGCGCTGATGCCGCCTCTTGTGCCTTTTTTCTTGTCTGTCATTGCCATTACAACGAATGTGTCTGCATATCCGCCGTTTGTAATGAATACTTTGGCTCCGTTGATAACCCACTTGTCATCTACAAGCTCAGCTCTTGTCTGCTGTCCGCCTGCATCTGTACCTGCGTTAGGCTCAGTAAGACCGAATGCTCCGAGCTTCCTGCCTGACAGAAGGTCAGGTAAGTATGTTTTTTTCTGGTCTTCTGTTCCCCATGCAAAGATAGGCCAGCAGCACAGTGATGTGTGAGCTGAACAGATAACTGCTGTTGATGCGCATACTCTTGCCAGTTCTTCTACTGTGATAGCGTACGAGATGTGGTCTCCGCCTGCACCTTCATACTCTGTAGGGAAAGGAATTCCCAGCAGGCCGTACTTAGCCATTTTTTCTACTGTTTCAGTAGGGAATCTGTGTTCCTGGTCGATTTCAGCTGCTAAAGGTTCAACTTCAGTCTCAGCGAATTCTCTAACCATTTTTCTTACGAATTCTTGTTCCTTCGTTAGTTGAAAGTTCATGTAAATGCCTCCTTAATTATTAACGGCCTGCTATGTAAAAGTGCAGAACCGCAGTTTACGTTAATATAATCCTTGTTACAGAATTAACACACTACAATAAGTAAACCATTTTTGTACACAATATGCAACCCTTTTTGCATTAAAAACAAATTAATATATAAAATATATACAGGTAGTACGAATTGTAACTAGTTTCATCGTTTCCCGCACTTTCAGGGCTGCAGTCCCAAACAAAAAGACACGCACATTTTTTGCTGTGTATGTCTTATTTTTGTAATTCATCATGTCGTCTTTTTCAAAAAAATGATAAAATCATAACAATTAATGCCTTGTGTCAATAATATCTCACCGTTATTCTCTTGCCCATTTTTTCGAGGTTTTCCGACAGGGTTTCCACCAGTTTGAATTTGAGTGTGCTGTCTATAAGGCCTTCGTGTGCCTCATTTACTGCCTGACCCACAAAGAAATTTATATCGGTTGCGGCTTCAAACAGAAACTCGGCAAGCTGTGAGGCTCCGTCTTTTTTGAGAAATTTCTTCGGTACGTCACTGTGAATATCCAGATACACCTCTGAAAGTTCTATGAGTCTGCGAAGGGTTACGATTCCCTCCGTAACCAGATCGATGCCTTTGATATAGCCTATAGGCGGTATTTCGCTGTCGTAATAGTCAAGATCAGCTTTTACCTCCTGCCCCATGAACTCCGCAACTATCTGCGAGGTGGTGCCTCCGCATACTATTCTTATGCCCTCCTCCGCAAGAAAATCGGATACATATTTGTCACAGTATTCTTTTTGTGACGGCGGTCCTATGAGCATATTGACCTGCTGCTCCTGCCTTATTCTGACGGCTGCCACCGTAGTGTCATCCCCCGGCTCTCCCTGATAAAGCCCGAAGCTGGCATCCGCAAGCACCGCGGCTATGCACCTTGCGGACATATCAGGCTGTATGTTTGTATGCATATAGTCTATAATGTCGTCTCTGCACCAGCCGAAGTTAAGCAGCTTGCCTATTCCCGCATGAGGCACACCGTCTGACATGACAATTATAACGTCCTGATCCTCAAGCTCAAGCTCCGACTTGTATATTTTTTTGCCGCATACGACAAGTTCTTCTCTTTCCAGAACCCATGGGTAGCCGTTTCTGAAAAAAAGGCACTCCGGACTGTCAAATTCAAACATGAAACCTTTGCCGTCATTGTTGAGATGTATTACGGAAAACGTTGAATATGCCACGCCTCTGACCTTGCATACGGGCAAAGTCTCTATTATTGTTTCCACGCAGTCATCAAGCGGTATGTTTTCGGACACCATGGTGCTGAGTATGGTGGATGTAAGTGTTGCAAGTATGTTGGCTTTAACTCCGCTTCCCATGCCGTCGGCAAGAACCAGCGTGGTGTACCCGTTTTTTCTGGCTACAGAAACCATATCTCCGCACAGCTCCTCGCCTTTTTTGTTAAATGAAGTATATCCGTATTCAAGAAACAGACTCATTGCTGTTCGTCCTCCTCATCAATCAGAAGAATATCCTTGAGCTTCATAAGAGCTATTTTGCTTTCTGCTGTGGTTTCACCAAGAAGCGAAGCTATCTCCTGCGCTGTCCTCATCTGTTTTTTGATAACAGCATCTGCTGCCGCAATGGTTTCGTCTGTCAGCTTGTCAAGCTTCTCGTTGTAATGAACCTCCTCTGTAATATCCTTCATCGTCGCAAATATCATATTGTGATCCTTCATATGATTTAATGAAAACTCAACATATGCGCCTGTTGCCGGTATCAGAAGCTCCTCAAGTTTAAGGTTTCTTTTTTCGGCAAGCGCCTCTATGATGTCGGGGTCATTGCCTGTAAGGTCAATTATGGAATCTGCTTCCTGTTCGGCCTGATCTATGCCCAGAAGATGGCTTGCCTTGTCGTTGATGTCCACAACTCTGAAGCTGCTGTCTATAACCACTATGCCGTTAGGGCTGTTTTCGATTATTTCACCCGACAGATTCTCCGCTCTTTCTCTCATATACGGCAGACACATCTCAACATCCGCATAGCCGTTGGCAACAGCCCATGCTTTTTCTCTGCAGGTTGAATAGCCGCAGGCCCCGCAGTCAAGCTCATCCTCTGGACCGTACTTGTCGGTTTCTTCGAGTATTTTTCTGATTTCCGCCTCGGAAGGCTGTCTGTCATCTGTGTCTATCCTGCTGTGTTCGCAGTAAACAGATATATCACGGTCTTTTGAAGGCAGCATTTCGCCCTGTCTGTTTGCGGCCGTATACCTGCGAACTTTTGCGCCGGATATTATCGAGCTGTCTTCTCTGTTTATTGTGCACGGGCCGTTGACGCACGCCCCATGACAGGTGTTAAGCTCTGCAAAAACGCCTTCAAGTCTGTCTATCTCCTCAAGCACCTCCCTGCACCTTGAGGCTCCGTCAGCCGCTATGTACTCATATTCTGCCGGAGGGTTTTTGATGGCTTTGATTACTCCTGTGCTTATCGGGAACACTCTTGCTCTGTTCCAGTATTCGTTATCGTCCTCTCCGGTATCCTCAGGCTGTATATCAAGCTCTTCAAACAGCTCCGCAAGCTCCTCGAAGGTAAGCACTCCGTCAAACAGTCCCGAATCTCTGCATTCTTTTTTCTTGGCAATGCAGGGGCCTATAAAAACTATGCTGCAGTCAGGGTGCTCCTCTTTGAGAAGTCCGGCATGAACAACTGCAGGGGATTCAACCGGCGCAAGATATTTGAGCGCGTCCTGATAGTAAAGAGATATCGCTCTGTTTACCGCAGGGCAGCACGATGTTATAAAGTTGCGGTATTTTCCCTCTGCAAGCAGCCTTTCATATTCGTCTGCCACAACTCCGGCCCCTCTTGCTGTTTCCTCCGCATCATAAAATCCTGCCTGTCTGAGCATATTTCTCATTGCCGAAAATCCCGGCACATTAAAACTGGATATAAATGACGGGGCAACGCTGGCTATAACCTTTTTGGCATTGACCAGAGCCTTCACCTCGCCAAGCTCACTGTGAACCTCTTTGGCATTCTGCGGACAGACAAGCGTGCATTTGCCGCAGAGTATGCATCTTGTTTCGATTATTCTGGCCTGATTGTTAACTATTCTGATTGCCTTGACAGGACATTCCTTCAGGCATTTGTAGCAGTTTTTGCATCTGGCGCTTTTAAAATCAAGATATACTGTCATAGTTAAACCTCATATATTCTTTGCAATAATTTTTCGTCGCTTTTTTCGTCGCTTTCGGAGCGCCGAATTATTTTACCCTGTATTTTTTTCCTTTGGTTTTACCGTTGTCAACAAGCAGATCAGTCATAACCAGTTCTCTGAGCAATTCTTTTGTTCTGGTGTCCTTTAATCCCAGATCTTTTGCTATTTCTGCAGTTTTATGCCACTGTCCATCGTCCATAAGCATTAAAATTCTATCATACTGCTCACTCTTTTTTTCAGACAGTCTGTTCGCTGCTCTTTCACAG
>CAVJEY010000105.1:0-7303 GCA_963648745.1 Christensenellaceae bacterium Phil1 | reverse complement strand
GACTTCGATTTTGAAGAAGAATTTGATGAAAAGCTATAGGAAAGGGGAGGTACTTCAATGAGTGAAAATACAAACAACAGCTATGAGCTGAACAATTTTGAATCACTGCAGGTAGGTCTTGCATCTACAGAAAAGATTCTGAGCTGGTCACATGGTGAAGTAACCAAGCCCGAAACCATCAACTACAGAACTCTTAAACCCGAAAAAGACGGACTTTTCTGCGAGAAGATTTTCGGACCTATGAAGGACTGGGAATGTCACTGCGGCAAATACAAGAGAATCAGATACAAGGGAATTGTATGCGACCGCTGCGGTGTAGAGGTTACCAAGGCTAAAGTAAGAAGAGAAAGAATGGGACACATCGAGCTTGCAGCCCCTGTGTCACATATCTGGTACTTCAAGGGCATACCTTCAAGAATGGGACTTATTCTTGATATGTCACCGAGAAATCTCGAAAAAATACTCTATTTTGCGGCATATATAGTGACTGATCCGGGAGAAACAGGACTTGGCTACAAGGAAATTCTTTCAGAAAACCAGTACAGAGAAGCAAGAGAAAAATACGGCAGCGATTTCAAGGCCGCCATGGGCGCAGAGGCAGTCAAAGAGCTGCTCTGCCAGATAGATCTTGACGAGCTTTCCGAGGATTTAAGAGAAAAACTCAAAGGAGCGACAGGTCAGAAAAAAATCAGAATCGTAAGGAGACTTGAAGTTGTTGAAGCTCTGAGACTTTCACACAACAAGCCTGAGTGGATGATTATGGATGTTATTCCTGTTATCCCTCCTGATTTGAGACCTATGGTACAGCTTGACGGAGGCAGATTCGCAACATCTGACCTGAACGATCTGTACAGGAGAGTTATAAACAGAAACAACAGACTTAAACGTCTGCTGGAGCTTGGAGCGCCTGATATCATCGTAAGAAACGAAAAAAGAATGCTGCAGGAATCAGTAGACGCCCTTATAGACAACGGCAGAAGAGGCAGACCTGTTACAGGTCCGGGATCAAGACCGCTCAAATCCCTTTCGGATATGCTAAAAGGCAAGCAGGGGAGATTCAGACAGAACCTGCTGGGCAAGCGTGTTGACTACTCAGGCCGTTCGGTAATCGTAGTAGGACCGGAGCTGAGATTCTATCAGTGCGGACTTCCTAAAAAAATGGCGCTTGAGCTGTTCAAGCCATTCATTATGAAAAGACTTGTGGAGGACGGTCAGGCTCACAATATCAAGAGCGCCAAGAGAATGGTCGAAAAAGTAAGACCGGAAGTATGGGATGTGCTTGAGGATGTTATCAAAGAGCATCCTGTAATGCTGAACCGTGCGCCGACTCTGCACAGACTCGGCATACAGGCATTTGAACCTGTACTTGTAGAGGGTAAGGCAATCAAGCTTCACCCGCTGGTTTGTACTGCATTCAACGCCGACTTTGACGGAGACCAGATGGCGGTTCACGTACCTCTTTCGGTGGAAGCTCAGGCGGAGGCAAGATTCCTGATGCTGTCGGTAAACAACATACTGGCTCCAAAGGACGGATCGCCTATTACAACTCCTACACAGGACATGATACTGGGTTCATACTATCTGACCCATCCGGGTGTTGAGGAGAGAAACACAGCGGCAGAGAAGGGCGACGGCAAAATATTTACGGACATGGACGAAATGCTTATGGCATATCAGACAGGCGCCGTAGGTATTCATGCAAGAGTCAAAGTAAGAAGATACAAGGACGAAAACGATACAGAGGGTAAAATTATAGAGTCTACGGTAGGAAGGTTCATATTCAACCAGGGAATACCTCAGGATCTGGGTTTTGTAGACAGAAACACAGACCCGTATTCACTTGAAGTTGATTTCCTCTGCGACAAGAAAAAACTCGGAAAGATTATCGACAAGTGCTACAGAGCGCACGGAAATACAGGAACAGTTCTGATGCTTGACTATATCAAGGATACAGGCTTCCACTATTCAACCAAGGCCGCTATCACAATCAGTATTTCCGACATGGAAATACCTGAACAGAAAGAAGCCATCATAGAGGCTGCGGAGCATCAGGTTGAAAAATACGAAAACGCATATCGAAAAGGTCTTGCTTCAAGAGAAGAATGTGATGAAAAAATCATCAAGATATGGCACAAGACAACAGATGATGTTGCCGATGCCCTTATGGATTCGCTGGGAACACTCAACAACCTGTTCATAATGGCACATTCGGGAGCCAGAGGAAGCAAGAACCAGATCAGACAGATAGGCGGCATGAGAGGACTTATGGCCAAGGCCAACGGTGAAACCGTAAGAATCCCTATCAAAGCCAACTTCAGAGAAGGTCTGTCGGTACTGGATTACTTCATATCAACAAACGGCGCCAGAAAAGGTCTGGCAGATACAGCGCTTCGTACAGCCGACTCAGGTTATCTGACAAGAAGACTTGTAGACGTATCTCACAATATCATCATCAGAGAGCAGGACTGCGGCACTGACGAGGGTATCGAGGTAAGAGCCTTCAGAGATGACAAGGAGGAAATCGAAAGCCTCAAGCTCAGAATCATAGGCAGGACAGCGCTTACGGACGTATGCGATCCTAAGACCGGGGAAATCATAGTTGAGCAGAATGAAGAGATTACGGAAGAAAACGCCGAAAAAATAGAAGAAGCCGGCATAGAATCCGTAGCCATCAGATCGATTATGACATGCCACAGCAAAACAGGCCTGTGCGCCAAATGCTACGGCAGAAACCTGGCAACAGGTGAAAGTGTAAACATCGGAGAGGCTGTCGGAATCACAGCGGCTCAGTCCATAGGCGAGCCGGGTACGCAGCTTACAATGAGAACATTCCATACAGGCGGTGTAGCCGGAAGCGATATCACTCAGGGTCTGCCTAGAGTCGTAGAGCTTTTTGAAGCAAGAAAGCCTAAGGGAATCGCAGAAATCTGCGAAGCTGACGGTACTGTTGTTTCAATCGAGAGGAGAGGCAGCAAGAGAGAAGTTGTAATCAGAGGCGATGAGGAAAAGTCATATACAGTGCCTTACGGCGCTATTCTCAAAGTCAGAGAAGGCGACTATATCCTTGCGGGAAGCCCTATAACCAAGGGTCCTCTTAACCCTCATGACATACTCAGATTAAACGGAGCTGAGGGTGTATACCAGTATCTGCTCAAGGAAGTGCAGAGGGTATACAAAAACCAGGGTGTAGATATCAACGACAAGCACGTTGAGGTAATCGTAAACCAGATGCTTTCAAAGTTCAAAATCGACGAATCAGGAGATACAGACCTGCTTCCGGGAGGACTTTACAGCAAATTTGAAATAGAAGAAGCAAATCAGAAGGCCATTGAAGAGGGAGGAGAGCCTGCAAAGGCTGACAGAGTGCTGCTGGGTATCACCAAGGCATCACTTGCCACAAACTCGTTCCTGTCGGCGGCATCGTTCCAGGAAACCACAAGAGTCCTGACAGATGCGGCTATCAAAGGCAAAAACGACAAGCTTCAGGGACTCAAAGAAAACGTCATAATCGGCAAACTTATTCCTGCCGGCACAGGAATGAAAAGATACAGAAACATCGAGCTTGACTACGGTGTGAATCAGGAGCTTATGGAGGCTTACGAGGCTGCACAGTATGCTGCGCAGTTTGAAGAGGAGCTTGAGGAAGAAGAGCCTGTTGAAGAACTCATGGAACCGGCAGAGGATATGTTTGAAGAAGTCGAAGACGAAAGCTTCTTTGAAATGCCTGAAATCATTGAATTTGACGAGGAAGAAAACTAGAATTCAATTGACACAGACAGTCCATATATGATAAAATAATCGTTGGCTTTGGTTTTGCGCGCCTTGGATTAGGGACGGCCGGAGCCGGCGATAACTGTGTTTTTAAGCCATTACGGCTTGAAATATATAAATTAATTGCAAACGATTTTCCCGATTAGAGAAATCGCCAGCAAGACGAGGAAAGGAGAAACAAATGCCTACTATTAATCAATTAGTACGTCAGGGTAGAACAAGCAGCGAGAAAAAGTCAACTGCACCGGCTCTGTTGAAGGGAATGAACTCAATCAAGAGAGTTGCTACTGACGGCAGCTCACCTCAGAAAAGAGGAGTTTGCACATCAGTAAAGACAGTTACTCCTAAGAAGCCTAATTCAGCTCTTAGAAAAGTTGCCAGAGTTCGTCTTACTAATGGTATTGAAGTAACAGCATACATTCCGGGCATAGGTCATAACCTTCAGGAACACAGTGTTGTACTTATCAGAGGCGGAAGAGTTAAAGACCTTCCGGGTGTAAGATACCACATCGTAAGAGGCACTCTTGATGCTGCAGGTGTTGCAGACAGAAAAAAGGCTCGTTCAAAATACGGCGCTAAGAAACCTAAAAAGAAATAGGATTTAATCGGGAAATTATGCCAAGATATAATCTGACATTAACGGCCTGAAACCGCCATTCGCACGGGAGTAGAGGTCGAGTACCGGACCCAGTGCTTCCGGCAGTTCCAAAGACTGACCGGGAGAGTAACTTCCGCTTAAATCTGCCTGAGAAGTACAGCTTTGGAGTATTGGGCAGGTAAAGCAGAATGCGAAGAATATGAGTTAGTCCGTTTAATACGGGCGGAAGGGAAGAAAAATGCCAAGAAAAGGAAACGTCCCTAAAAGGGAAGTACTTCCGGATCCGATATACGGCAGTGTTGTTGTAGCTAAGCTTATCAACAGCATCATGCTTGACGGTAAGAAGGGTGTTGCTCAGCAGATCGTTTACGATGCATTTGACAAAGTAAAGGAAACTACAGGAGAAAACCCGCTGGAAGTTTTTGAAAAAGCAATGAACAACATTATGCCGGTTCTAGAAGTAAAAGCAAGAAGAGTCGGCGGTGCTAACTATCAGGTACCTATGGAAGTAAGACCTGAAAGAAGACAGACATTAGGATTAAGATGGCTTACCAAGTACACAAGACTCAGAGGCGAAAAAACAATGTCTGACAGATTAGCAAAGGAAATCATGGATGCTGCAAACGAAGCAGGAGCATCAGTAAAGAAAAAAGAAGACACACACAAAATGGCAGAAGCAAACAAAGCATTTGCTCACTACAGATTTTAATGTTGATGTGTTCAGTAAATTTTTTGATTTTAGCGAAAGGAGGCTATACACATGGCTAGAAGTTTTCCGCTGGAAAAAACTAGAAATATCGGTATAATGGCGCACATAGATGCCGGAAAAACCACAACAACTGAAAGAATACTTTTCTATACAGGCAGAACTCACAAGCTAGGTGAAACCCACGAGGGTGCTGCTACCATGGACTGGATGGAGCAGGAGCAGGAACGTGGCATTACGATAACCTCTGCAGCTACTACAGCACAATGGAAAGGCAACAGAATAAATATAATCGATACTCCGGGTCACGTGGACTTCACAGTTGAAGTAGAGAGATCGCTGAGAGTATTGGATGGGGCCGTAACAGTGCTTTGTGCAAAGGGCGGGGTTGAACCCCAGTCCGAAACTGTATGGCGTCAGGCCGAAAAGTATGGCGTGCCAAGAATGATATTTGTAAACAAAATGGATATTATGGGTGCGGACTTTTACAGGGTAGTAGGTATGGTTAAGGACAGACTGAAAGCCAATGCTGTTCCTATTCAGCTCCCGATCGGTTCAGAGGAGACATTTATAGGTATTGTCGATCTGATTAATATGGAAGCTGAGATATACAAAGACGACCTCGGAAAAGAATACGAAAAGGCTGAGATTCCTGAAGACCTAAAGAAAATTTCGCAGGAATGGCGTGACAAGCTGCTGGAGGCGGTTGCTGAGGGCAGTGAGGAACTCATGATGAAATACCTTGAGGGTGAAGAGTTTACAACTAAGGAAATCAAAGACACCATAAGAAAAATGACTATAGCAGGAGAAATGGTTCCTGTAACCTGCGGTTCCGCTTACAGAAACAAGGGAGTTCAGCTTATGCTGGATGCGGTTGTCGACTTCATGCCGTCACCGCTTGACATACCTCCAATCAAAGGTATCATCCCGGGTCGAAACGAAGAAGCGGAAAGACCTGCAGACGACAATGGTCCTTTTGCGGCACTTGCATTTAAGATTATGGCCGATCCGTTTGTCGGAAAGCTTGCTTTCTTCAGAGTTTATTCCGGAACACTGAAATCAGGTTCCTATGTATACAACTCCACCAAAGGCAAAAAAGAAAGAATCGGAAGAATTCTTCAGATGCATGCCAACAAGAGGGAGGAAATCGCAGAAGTATATTCAGGTGATATTGCAGCTGCCGTAGGTCTTAAAGACACTACTACAGGCGATACGCTCTGCGATGAGAAGAAAGAGATAATTCTTGAATCGATGGAATTCCCTGATCCTGTAATAGAGATAGCCATAGAGCCTAAGACCAAGGCAGGACAGGAAAAAATGGGTATAGCGCTGGCCAAGCTGGCAGAAGAAGACCCTACCTTCAAGACATATACAAACGAAGATACAGGACAGACAATTATAGCAGGTATGGGCGAGCTCCATCTTGAGATAATCGTTGACAGACTGCTTCGGGAGTTCAAAGTTGAAGCAAACGTGGGCAAGCCTCAGGTTTCATACAAAGAAACAGTTACAGGCACTGCAGATGTTGACCACAAGTATGCTAAGCAGAGCGGCGGTCACGGTCAGTACGGTCACGTTAAGATTAAGCTCAGCCCTACAGAGCCGGGTGAAGGATTTAAGTTCATCAACTCAATTGTCGGCGGAGCTATTCCTAAGGAATACATTCCTAAGATTGAAGACGGAATCAAAGAAGCTATGGAATCAGGTCCTATAGCAGGATATCAGGTTGTCGATGTGGCTGTTGAGCTGTATGATGGTTCATACCACGAAGTCGACTCATCAGAAATGGCATTCAAGATTGCCGCATCAATGGCATTCAGAGAAGCTGCCAGAAAAGCAAACCCTGTACTGCTTGAGCCTGTATTCAAGGTAGAGGTTACAGTTCCTGAAGAATATATGGGAGATGTAATCGGTGATATCAGTTCCAGACGAGGCAGAATCGAAGGATCTGACATGAATAACGGAGCTGTAGCCGTAAGAGGCTATGTACCTCTTTCGGAAATGTTCGGTTATGCGACAGACCTGCGTTCAAAGACTCAGGGTCGAGGCGTATATGTAATGCAGTTCGACCACTTTGAAAAACTGCCTGACAACCTTGTAGAGAAGATTAACAAATAAAGGTTAGGTAACAAAAAGGAGAAATAAAATGGCAAAAGCTAAATTTGAAAGAACAAAACCGCATGTAAACATCGGTACAATCGGTCATGTAGACCATGGTAAGACAACTT
>CAVJEY010000104.1:0-7333 GCA_963648745.1 Christensenellaceae bacterium Phil1 | reverse complement strand
TTTTTTCTGATGTGGTGCTGTCAGTAGTTGTCTTGACGTCATCTGTTGCAGGAGTTACAGCTGCGCCTCCGCCACCGCCGCCTGATGAACCTGAGCTTTTCGCTGTCAGTTTGCAGCTAAACTGCATAGTCTGCGTATTGCTCTCATTTTCTTTATCTTTGTAATTAAATTTTATTGTTATTTTGTCATAGCTTGCATTGCCTGCTTTTACCTCGGCATTGTATAAATTTGCCCGCTGTCCATTCAAGGTCGTTTTCTTTGAATAAGTCAGCTTTATAGGGCAGGCATTGTCTGCAAATTCAGTTTCAGTTCCATTGTTATCATAATAGTAGTTTATTGTTTCCGGTTTTTTAAATTCATCGCCGGGTATCTCTACGAACACATAGAACTTTTTGCCTTCTGTCTGCTGATACTCTATATTGCTTATAAAGTCACTGTCCTTAGTTGGGTTGTCTGTCAGATATGCTCCGCAATATGGGAAACATACCTCAAATTCCAAGGTCTTGCCTTCGCTGTTTTCAAGTACAGCCGTTCCTCGCTTCACTCCCTCGATGCTGTATTCTCCTTTACCTTTATTGGTAAGTTTGATGTACTCGCTGCCTGATTTAACTTTTAAAGTACTATCCGCTTTATATTCGTCATCAGTTACCCTTGTCCCTGCAAAGAAGTCATAAGACAGTTCAAGCCATGCATTATCTCCTGTTTTTGCCGTGTTATACAAAGTATCAAATTCTTTCTTACAACTATCAAGAATTTTTATTTTACCATCTTTTATTTCAGTCCAGAACGGACGGAATACCGCTAACGCACCCTCGTCTTTTGACGCATCGTGTTCTTCTGATGATAGCCTGCAATACTGATTATATGTGTTTCCCTCATCATTTGGATCGGTATACTTAAATATAATATCATATGAATTCCACCCTGCTGTTTCAGGTAGTGCAAGTTTATATATATTTAAGTTGTTTGTTTCATCCGTTCTGACAAACGAAAGGCTTTTTAAATCTTCTACAGTTTTATTTTCATCATCTTCATATGAACACTTTATCTCACCAGGCTTCTTATCATTTGAAGCCTTCATGAAATCAGGTATTTCAGAAATGATGTATGCATATTTATCAATATCATACTCGAATTTAGTGCAGTATGAATCATATGACCTTTGTTCATTTTTATATGCACCAAGTTCCGGAAGTTCTACGGTTATTTTAATTTTGTAATCATTGCCATTAACGCTAAGCTCTGTCGTTCCCAAAGCCTTTGATGTTATACTATAGTGTCCTTTTTCACTGCTCTTTTCTATGTTTACTATACTCGGAACGCTGCTATTAATCTCGCTGCTGATAGCACTATATTTGCCATCATCTGTTCTTTGGGCAATTACAAAATCCATAGTAGCGGAAGGATCTAAAAACCATGTTATCCTTGCCAGATCAGCTACAGTCTCTTTTTCATTTTTTGCTTCAACAAAACCATTATTAACTTTAACATCATACGCGTCAAACAGTACTAATGCCCCTGTTTCATTTGCCTTATCATGCCCTTTTGATGACAGCCAGCAATTCTGCTCATATGGGTTATTACTATCACTTGGATCGGTATACTTAAACGTAATATCATATGAATTCCACCCTGCTGCTTCAGGCAGTGCAAGTTTATATATATTCAGACTCTCATCACTGCTATTGAGTTTAACAAGTGAAAACCCATCTTCTTTGTCAGTAACTTTCTTGCTGCTGGTTTGCCCTTCACATTCATTCTCATATTCATATTCTATACTGCAAGGAGTCTTATTTGTTACACCCTTAGGTATCTCAGAAATGATGTATGCATATCTGTTATCATCGTTGTCATAATCATCGTACTTGAACTCGGTACAGTATGAAGCATATGACCTGCTTTCACTGTTATATGCGCCAAGATTAGGCAGAGCCACCACAATTTCTATTTTGTTTTCGTTGCCATCAATACTAAGCTCTGCTTTTCCCAAAGCCTTTACTTTGATATTGTAACACTCCGTCCTTTTAGTGTCTTTTTCAAAACCTATTACAGAAGCACTGCTGTTTTTAACACCCTCTTTGATAGCTGTGTAAGTACCATCTTCGTTCTTCTTTGCTATCACAACAGTAAGTTCATCCGAAGGACACAAAGTGGTCATTGTCGCCGCATTATTCTCTAGTGTATCTTCGGCTCCGGCATCACTACTCAATGAAACTTTATTGCCCTCAACATTTACTACACCTGCATAAAAGAAAACAATTTGTCCTGCTTTAATATCATCTGAATCCTCCGCCACACTACCACCTGCAAACACCATCCCCGGTATCATTGCAAGCACCAGTGCAATACTTAAAAATACTGTTAATACTTTTTTCATACCTTTTTCCTTCCTTATTTACTGTAATTTATCTACACATATATTATCCCCTGTATATATATAGACTTAAATTCACCCCCTCCGGTCTTATATATTTTTTACCTTGTTTCAGTTAATTCCCTGTTTCCCGGCAACACTGCGAACTCTTTCAAGGCTGCCGTCTCTGAAAACAAGGTATTTCTCAATTTCCTTCTGATCTGTCAGAGGGATATTGTTTGTTGTATCTGTAAAATATTCCTCTCCGTCACAAACAACATAGCTTATAATATGTCCGTTCTCACCTTCAACGCTTCCAAGCCAGTTTGCAACACCATATGCCTCTATACCTTCGTAATGCAGGAACTGATTGTAGGTAGCTGTATGACCAAGGCAACTTGCACGGTTCTCAAACAGAAATGCATACGGAGTATCCTCCTGCATACAAAGACCTTTGGAGAGAACGGTTTCATCACCTGAGAAATAATCCACCTCGGTACCGGATATATAATCATAATATACCTCTGCAATTTCTTTTTGCGACATTCCAGATTTAATTTTCCCTTCTTCGCGCAATTCCGCGGCAATTTCTTTTATTTTAGCAACTGCTTTTTTCTGATTTGAAAATATTTCTTCGTCTGTCAGAGACGCATTTTTTACCGATATATATACGCAGTACATACCATGCTCGCGGGTAATCTCAGACACTAAAACAGCATTGTTATACGCGCAAAACAGATCCGCATAAATACAATCATATTCTTCGCCACACAGTAAATCAAAAATCATGTCGCTGGCAGTTCTGGCTTTTGCTTTGCTCTTGTACGCAAACCCCAGTTCATAGTCGCCTATAAGGAATGCATACTGCAGATTGTTCAGCATATCCGCTTTTTGGGTGGCATTGTATCTGAATTTTATCTTATCTGACACTCCGAAAATATATGCTTCATTGAGCATACTTTTGTCATGTGAATTAAGATGTGCAGCCGTCACAGATTTTGCTGTTGCTTTGCCTAAGCTTACGCGAGCTTTGACAGAAACCACGCTCGAATACCGGGAATACGCAGCTTCTCCGCTGTTTTCGACACATCCGCGAACTTTGTAGTAATAGCGGGTGCCTTTTTTAAGTGACGCAGCATCTGTAAATTTATTTTTGCACACATTCGCAACAAGCTTGTAGCCAGAGGATTTTTTTGTCGAGCGATAAATTTTGTATCCGTCAACATTTTTCATCCCCTCAAAAGAAATGCGAATACCGTTTTGGTCCGAGCTGGCCGTAAGGCCTGATACACTGCTATTTTTGATTGCTTTAACAGATGAGGCTGAAGCCGTAACAATCAGTTCAAAGGAATCGCCTGCAGAAAATTCGTATTCCGAACCAATGTATTTAATTTCAAATGTTGTTTTCATGCCAATACTGCTGTCTGGAGTTATTTTCATTTTGCCGTTTTTAAGCGGTGTAAGTTTCACATCTGCTGTTTTTTCTCCAGACTCATCATAAACAGCAAAATCATCTTTTGCGGCAGGAATTTTTGTATCGAACGAAAGACCGCTGCCGTCATCCTTACCGACACAGAACTGAACGGTTTTGCTTTTACCTGCCTGAAGTGTGCAGTAGTTGCCGTAATGTCCCCCTAGCTCAGCTTCCAGGGATGTTTCGACTGCAGAGGCAAAAACACCTGCAGGAACCAAAGACACAACCAGTGATAACGCTAAAATAAATACTGTTAATACTTTTTTCATACCTTTCCCTTCCTTATTTACTGCAATTTATATTCCCCCTGTTGTAAAAACAGGCACCTGAAGCACTGCTTTAAGTGTCTGTTTTAATTCACACTATCGAATACTATTTATTCCCCACAGTCACCTTTGACTTTGCGGAAACCACACTTGAATATTTGGAGTATACCGTTGCTTTTCCGGTGGTTTTAACATACCCGCGAACCTTGTAGTAATAGCGGGTGCCTTTTTTTTTTTTTTTTCAGTCAAAAAGCTTATTTTTGCTTACACTTTCAATCAGCTTGTACCCGGAGGCTTTTTTTGTCGAACGATAAATTTTGTATCCGTCAGCATTTTTCATTTTTTTGAAAGAAATCACAATGCCGCTTTTGCCCGGCTTTGCCGTAAGTCCTGATATACTGCTCTTTTTGATTGCTTTAGCAGATGATGCTGTAACAGTAAGCCCAAAAGAATTGCCTGCAGAAAATTCGTATTCCGAACCAATGTATTTAATTTCAAAGGTTGTTTTCCTGCTGATGCTGCTGCTTGGAGTTATTCTCATTTTACCGTCTTCAAGCGGCGTAAGCTCCACATCTGCCGTTTTTTCTCCAGACTCATCAAAAACGGCAAAATCCTCTTTTGTGGCAGGAATTTTTGTATTGAACGAAAGGTCGCTTCCGTCATCCTCGCCGACATAGAACTGAACGTCCTTGCTTTTGCCTGCCTGGAGTGTACAGTTATTGCCGTAATTTCCTCCTAAATCAGCTTCCAATGAGGTTGCTATCATATCGTCACCGGTCGCTGTTTCAGACGAATAACTGCCCTCATTCGGCACACATTTCATGGTCAGCGCATAGGTCGTGCCGCTTTCGGTATATGACGCTTTGTAACTGTCGCCAAGCTCAGATATTGTCAGTTCATATTCACAATCATCTCCACCCTGCCGGCAGGTAACTTTGTCACTCTCCCATGTTATCGGGCAGTTCTCTTCCGAAACCCATTTAACTGCTTTGTATCCAGCCTCATCTTTAGTGGCAAAATAAAATGTACTTGCGCAGTTAATTTCAACCTCCGGTTTAGCTATAGGTTCTAGAGTGTCACCAGATTCTACACTCAAATACCCGTTTTCGCCTACAGTTACAACATCTGTGTCAAAGCAATAAAGCTGTTCCCCTGTTGCAAACACCATCCCCGGCATCATTGCAAACACCAGTGCAATACTTAAAAATACTGTTAATACTTTTTTCATACCTTTTTCCTTCCTTATTTACTGTAATTTATCTACACATATATTATCCCCTGTATATATATAGACTTAAATTCACCCCCTCCGGTCTTATATATTTTTTACCTTGTTTCAGTTAATTCCCTGTTTCCCGGCAACACTGCGAACTCTTTCAAGGCTGCCGTCTCTGAAAACAAGGTATTTCTCAATTTCCTTCTGATCTGTCAGAGGGATATTGTTTGTTGTATCTGTAAAATATTCCTCTCCGTCACAAACAACATAGCTTATAATATGTCCGTTCTCACCTTCAACGCTTCCAAGCCAGTTTGCAACACCATATGCCTCTATACCTTCGTAATGCAGGAACTGATTGTAGGTAGCTGTATGACCAAGGCAACTTGCACGGTTCTCAAACAGAAATGCATACGGAGTATCCTCCTGCATACAAAGACCTTTGGAGAGAACGGTTTCATCACCTGAGAAATAATCCACCTCGGTACCGGATATATAATCATAATATACCTCTGCAATTTCTTTTTGCGACATTCCAGATTTAATTTTCCCTTCTTCGCGCAATTCCGCGGCAATTTCTTTTATTTTAGCAACTGCTTTTTTCTGATTTGAAAATATTTCTTCGTCTGTCAGAGACGCATTTTTTACCGATATATATACGCAGTACATACCATGCTCGCGGGTAATCTCAGACACTAAAACAGCATTGTTATACGCGCAAAACAGATCCGCATAAATACAATCATATTCTTCGCCACACAGTAAATCAAAAATCATGTCGCTGGCAGTTCTGGCTTTTGCTTTGCTCTTGTACGCAAACCCCAGTTCATAGTCGCCTATAAGGAATGCATACTGCAGATTGTTCAGCATATCCGCTTTTTGGGTGGCATTGTATCTGAATTTTATCTTATCTGACACTCCGAAAATATATGCTTCATTGAGCATACTTTTGTCATGTGAATTAAGATGTGCAGCCGTCACAGATTTTGCTGTTGCTTTGCCTAAGCTTACGCGAGCTTTGACAGAAACCACGCTCGAATACCGGGAATACGCAGCTTCTCCGCTGTTTTCGACACATCCGCGAACTTTGTAGTAATAGCGGGTGCCTTTTTTAAGTGACGCAGCATCTGTAAATTTATTTTTGCACACATTCGCAACAAGCTTGTAGCCAGAGGATTTTTTTGTCGAGCGATAAATTTTGTATCCGTCAACATTTTTCATCCCCTCAAAAGAAATGCGAATACCGTTTTGGTCCGAGCTGGCCGTAAGGCCTGATACACTGCTATTTTTGATTGCTTTAACAGATGAGGCTGAAGCCGTAACAATCAGTTCAAAGGAATCGCCTGCAGAAAATTCGTATTCCGAACCAATGTATTTAATTTCAAATGTTGTTTTCATGCCAATACTGCTGTCTGGAGTTATTTTCATTTTGCCGTTTTTAAGCGGTGTAAGTTTCACATCTGCTGTTTTTTCTCCAGACTCATCATAAACAGCAAAATCATCTTTTGCGGCAGGAATTTTTGTATCGAACGAAAGACCGCTGCCGTCATCCTTACCGACACAGAACTGAACGGTTTTGCTTTTACCTGCCTGAAGTGTGCAGTAGTTGCCGTAATGTCCCCCTAGCTCAGCTTCCAGGGATGTTTCGACTGCAGAGGCAAAAACACCTGCAGGAACCAAAGACACAACCAGTGATAACGCTAAAATAAATACTGTTAATACTTTTTTCATACCTTTCCCTTCCTTATTTACTGCAATTTATATTCCCCCTGTTGTAAAAACAGGCACCTGAAGCACTGCTTTAAGTGTCTGTTTTAATTCACACTATCGAATACTATTTATTCCCCACAGTCACCTTTGACTTTGCGGAAACCACACTTGAATATTTGGAGTATACCGTTGCTTTTCCGGTGGTTTTAACATACCCGCGAACCTTGTAGTAATAGCGGGTGCCTTTTTTAAGTGATTTGCAGTCAAAAAGCTTATTTTTGCTTACACTTTCAATCAGCTTGTACCCGGAGGCT
>CAVJEY010000103.1:0-7369 GCA_963648745.1 Christensenellaceae bacterium Phil1 | reverse complement strand
TGTGTTTTTGGATGAGGTTCAGCTGTGCAGAAACTTTGAAGCGGTACTCAACGGACTGAACCGGCGAGACAATGTGGACATCTATGTGACCGGAAGCAATTCCAGATTTCTTTCATCGGATGTCCTTACAGAGTTTCGTGGGCGAGGAGACGAGGTGCGCGTATATCCGCTTTCCTTTTCTGAATATGTTTCGGCGTACCCGGGCGATAAGTATGATGCATGGGTCGATTATTATACCTATGGCGGGCTGCCGCAGATTCTCAGCAGGAAAACCGATGAGCTGAAGTCCGGATACCTGACCACTCTCTGTCAGGAGCTGTATCTGAAAGATATTGAAAATCGTTATAATCTTCGCGGAGACAATGTCATGTCTGCACTGCTCAATATTCTGGCATCTGCGGTAGGGTCACTGACAAACCCGACAAAGCTTGCGAATACATTCAGCAGCAATGGTATACCTGTCAGCGATAAGACGATTGGAACCTATATCGGCTATCTGCTGGATGCTTTTTTCATCAGCAGAGCGGAGCGATACGATATTAAAGGCAAGAGGTACATCGCTTCACCGTATAAGTACTATTTCACTGATGTAGGGCTTCGTAATGCACAGCTCAATTTCCGCCAGCAGGAAGAAAATCATATCATGGAAAACATTATCTACAACGAGCTTCTCATCAGAGGGTTCAATGTAGATGTGGGTGTTGTGGAACACGCAGAAAAAAATGAAGAAGGGAAAACTGTACGCAAGAGATTGGAGGTCGATTTTGTCTGCAATCTTGGCAGCCGCAGATACTATATTCAATCTGCATTTGCAATTCCTGACCAGGAAAAAATGGAACAGGAGCAAAATTCACTGGTTCGCATTGATGATTCTTTCAAAAAAATCATTGTAGTGAAGGACAGAATCAAGCTGTGGCGCAATGAAAAGGGTATTGTTGTTATGGGTATCATGGATTTCCTGTTGAATCCGGATAGCCTTGATCTGTAAGTTATGTGTAAGAACAACAAGGGTTGCTCCAGCTGTGGGCGTAAAATGAAGCAGCTTCATATGTGTGGGCAAAAACGAGGATTGTATGAAATACAGAGGAGATAACAACCAGGTGGTGGATCTGGAAGGCAAAACAGTCATTCCGGCTCTGATAGACGGCCATACGCATACTGTGACAGTTGCCAAGACATACTGGTATGTCAGAATGCCTCTGACCCACGACAGGGAAAAGCTCCTTGCAAACATCAGAGAGTATGCGGCAAAGCCGGAAGCCCCAAAGGGGAAGCTGAGTTCATAAAAGACGAAGCAGGACAATACACAGGCTGTGGGCTCTTGAAGCGGGACCTGACACCGACTACGGAGTATACAGGGCTCTTAACTGGAACCCTCCGCATAAAATAATCACAAAAAGATAATGTTGTAATTTTTGCAATATTATCTTTTTATTTTTGCTTTCGTTTGGTAAAATTGAGATAACATACGCAAGGAGAATACATATATGAGATTTGTAACGTGGAATGTAAACGGCTTCAGAGCCGTACTGAAAAAAGGTTTTGAAGATTTTTTCAAATGTATAGATGCGGATATATTCTGCATACAGGAAACCAAAATGCAGCCCGGTCAGGCGGATTTTGCACCTGAGGGCTATCACTGCTATTTCAACAGCGCAGAGAAAAAAGGATATTCGGGCACAGCCGTATTTACTAAAAAAGAGCCTCTTGCCGTTACCTTTGGAATTAACGGTGAGCATACAGACGAGGGGAGAGTAATAACCCTTGAATACGATAACTTTTTTATGGTAAACTGCTATGTGCCAAATGCACAGGAGGCTCTTGCAAGGATAGATTACCGTATGAAATTTGAAGATGATCTCAGAGCGTACTTTGCAGAGCTTGACCGCAGCAAACCTGTTGTTTACTGCGGAGATCTCAATGTGGCTCATCAGGAGATAGATTTGAAAAACCCCAAACCCAACAGGGGCAAGGCGGGATTTTCGGATGAGGAGAGAGGCAAGATGACAGAGCTTCTTGATTCGGGCTTCACCGATGCATTCAGGTATCTTTATCCTGATGCTGCAGGAGTATATTCGTGGTGGTCCTACAGGTTCAATGCCAGAGCCAACAATGCAGGCTGGCGTATAGACTATTTTCTGGTATCCGAGAGATTAAACAGCCTGATAAAGGATGTTAAAATCCTTACAGAGATTATGGGCTCAGATCACTGCCCGGTGATGCTGGAGCTTGATATATAGATATGAGGAGGAAATCATATGACTGATGACAAAGGCGTACAGTCCATAGATCGCGCACTGGACATACTGGAGGCTGTGGCAGTCAGGGAGGAGGGCAGAAGTCTCACGGACATATCAGACTATGTGGGACTTCACAAAAGTACGGCCTACAGAATTATAATGACGCTGGTAAACAGGGGGTATCTCGAAAAGAGCAGAGAGGGAAACTACCGCATAGGCTACAGGCTCATAGAAACCACCAGCTACTATATCAACAATCTGGAGCTTCTCACAGAAGCAAGACCGTTTATTGCAGAAATCAATACGCATCTGGGACTGGCATCATATCTTGGAGTCCTGGACGGGGATCAGGTGGTGTATGCGGAGAATATAAACGCGCCGTCAGCTTCAAGACTTTACTCGGTCAGGAGAACCAGAGTCAATGCCTACTGCTCATCACTTGGCAAATGTATTCTTGCCAATTATTCAAACAGCGAGCTTGAGAATATAATGAAGGACTGCAGCTTTATTAAATTCACACCGAACACGATATCCGATATGCAGCAGCTTCATGCAGAGCTTGCAAAGGTCAGAAAACAGGGCTGGGCTATGGACGATGAGGAATACGAAACAGGGCAGAGATGTATAGGAGCCCCGATATATGACTACAAGGGTGATATTGTGGCCGCTGTTTCTGCAAGCGGTGAGAAGCACGTGCTTACAGATGACAGAATAGATGAGGTGGCACAGTATTTAGTAAAAAAAGCATTTGAAATATCAAAATGCCTTGGATATGTGGAATAGATATCAAAAAGCCGAAGCATTCTGCCCCGGCTTTTTGACTGATGCAATATATCCTAGTCAACTATGTTTTTAAGGACTATATTTTTAACTCTTGTCATTTCATTGAAGGTGGACATTACACCCTCGGTTCCTATGCCGCTGTGCTTCCAGCCGCCAAACGGCATTTCAAAGGATCTGAAGAAGCTTGCTCCGTTAATGACAGCGCCGCCTGCTTCCATTGCAGATGCAACCCTGAAGGCACGCTTCTGATCTCTTGAGAATACGCAGCTTGAAAGTCCGAATTTGGAGCTGTTGGCAATTTCAATGGCCTCTTCATCAGTATCAAAGCCTATGATAGGTACTACAGGTCCGAATATTTCCATATCATTTGCAACATCTGCGGTCTTAGGTACATCAACAATAACCGTAGGGTCATAGAAAGCACCGTTTCTTCTGCCGCCGAGTATTATTCTGCCTCCCTGCTGCACAGTAAGCTCAACTTCCTTTTCAACCTTGATTGCAGCCTTTTCACTTATCAGGCAGGCAATCTGAGTATCCTCCTCTGACGGATCGCCGTATTTAAGCTCTTTGATTCTCTTTACCGCTTTTTCTGCAAATTCATCCTTTAATGAATTGTGTATAAGGAATCTCTTGCTTGCGCAGCATACCTGTCCTGTATTGTACATTCTGCCCCAGATCATTTCCTCAACCGCAAGGTCAACATCACCGTCATCCAAAACGATAAACGCATCGTTGCCGCCAAGCTCAAGTGCAGTATGAGTAAGGTTTGCCGCAGCTGTTACAGCTGTTTCTATACCAACCTCGGTACTGCCTGTAAGAGTTACAAGATGTACTCTCGGGTCTGCAACGGCAGTGCTCTTTACTGCGCCCGGTGCTGTTACGCACTGGATTACTCCGTCAGGCACGCCTGCTTCAACCAGCATTTCGGTAAGCTTCATAAGCGTCAGCGGATTGTCCGAGGACGGAAGCACAAGTGCTGCATTTCCCATCATCAGAGCAGGAGCAACCTTCTGGTCATACAGGTCACAAGGGAAGTTAAACGGTATGATGCAGGCGATAACGCCTACCGGCTCTCTTGTTACAATCTGCATATGCTTATCCTGTCCGGGTTCTGTTCCCGGAGGGATTACAGCTCCGTAATAGTGCTTTGCGTGTTCGATAAAGCCTGAAAAACCGATTCTGATATTGCCGATTTCGGCTCTTGCCTCGGTTATCGGCTTGCCGTTTTCGGCAGAGAGTGTCTGCGCCAGCGATTCTTTGTTCATATCAACAATGTCGAGAAATCTGTAAAGCACCTCTGCTCTCTGTGAGATTGGAACCTTTGCCCATATTTTCTGTCCGGCCACTGCTGCAGTGATGGCGTTTTCAACATCTTCTGCCGTAGCCTTGGGAACGCTGTCAATTACCTTGCCTGTAGCAGGGGCAATGACATCAAATGTATTGCCGCTTACGCTGTCTGTTTTTTTACCGTTTATAATCATCTTCATGGTTTCTGACTCCTTTCAATTTTTGATCTCTGATACGGAAAACATACTGTTTAGGCTATTTGCCGAAAGCCGTGAACGAAAGCATCAGGCCTCCGCAGGTGTTGTTTCCGTCGTCCTCATATCCGTATTCGCCAAAAGTAAATTCCATAATAAATGGTATATCCCCGATTGCTTTTTTAACCTGCTCATAGACTTCTTCAATTCTTGCGTCTATACCGGCTCTTCTGCCGCCGCAGTGTACCAGGTGAAGTCCTGCTACAGGTCCGTTTATTTTTGCTTTCAGCTCTTCAAGGGTTTTGCCGACCGATGCGATAAGCTCGTCAACTGTTGCCTCCATCAGAACAACTGCGGTTCCGGTTGCCATATTGTTTCCGATTGCCATTGAGCCGTCGTCGTTACCGTTCATCGGATGTCTGATTGCCGCCAGATCTCCGAGACGGTCTTTTACTGCAAGAGGGTGGCATATTGCATAGGAAAGAAGATTGCCGCCTGCAACATCCTCTGCAGATGCGCCTGTCCATTCACAGTACTGGGTCAGTGCAGGTTTGCCGTTGATTTCTACCAGAGTTCTGTCACCGTCAAGCTTTGTTATGATTCCTGCTTTGTCTGTTTCGTTGTATGCTCCTGTGAATTTGTTTGCAAAAGGTCTGTCGGTGTAGAAGAATGCAACAGCAATGCCGTCTGCCGTAACCATTTCATCGGTGTAAAGCAGCCACTCTCCTGTGATGGTATTGTCTGCCGCACTGCCTCCAAAGAACGGAACGCGGCCGATTACCTCAGTGATGCCTTTCAGGTAGTATTCCTCCTCGCCTGACGGAGCTGCCATATAGAAGTAGGCAGGAGCATCGGTTCTTCCGGCAGCCTTTAATGCCTTCTCGGCAACCTTGTGACCTGTCTGTCTTGCGGTGCCTTCCTTTGGCATACCGGCTACGCCTACCGTAAGGTCTGCATCTGACAGTGCCATAATGCCTGCAAACCCGCCATCGGATGAGATATAGCCGTCAGGAGTTATAACGCCTGTAAATGAGGTGTTGCCGATAAGAGGAACGCCCGGAAGTTCAGAAGCAACAGCAGCCAGAAATTCATTCTGATCATACTGAACTCCACTGTAGACAAATGCCATTTTCATATCAGCAAGATTTTCTTTTACCATTGCCGCTGCTTCTTTGCCTGCTGCTGCAGCGTTAGGATTGATACTGTTTCCTGTTTTGATGTTTAACATTTTTGTTTCCTCCTTTTGTTGATTTCAGTCCTTAAAAACACACTATCTTGTTCTTTATATTTATGATAAGTCTGAAAATTAAAACAGTCAATGCCGGCGGTTCCATTATACAGAAAAGCTGTTCCGCATTGTGGAACACCCATAAGTCAGGGTGATAAAACCGTTGAAAAATACACGTTTTATGGCAGTGCATGAAATTTAGACAGATTGAGCAGGATGTCTGAAACAGCAAAAAATCTGCCAAAATATATGGGGCAAATAAGTATGAATGCCCCAAAACATGCTACTATATTGCTGTGATATGGAGAAAGCTTCGGCAGAATATGCTTTTTGCTGCAGAGAAAATCTGCTAAAATATATGGCAGGGAAGTGAAGGTGATTTTTATGTATGTGAGCGTTGTATTTTTAGGATATATCTTTGCAGTTTTTCTGGCACTTACAGGAATAGCTCTGATTGTGCTGGTTGTGATGAAAAACAGGGAGGAAACCAGCGGGCGGTTCAAAAGCGTCAGAAATTTTTCTGTCTGTATTCTGCTGATATCCGCACTTTATTTTTTCTTTTATTACAGAGAAAACGTGCTGGGAATATATGAGATACCCGCAGCATGGCGAATTGCGGACTATATACTGTGCGGAGCTGTTTTTTACTTCTGGCTTATGGTTATTGCAGGCTTCAGAGAAAACAGCAGGGCGCCGGTCATTGCAGCGATAACCATAGGTGCTGTCCGTTCTCTTGCGGGAGTGATTATTACGGCAGGATATATGGACTGCTATTACTGCATACAAAACACCGCGGCAAGAAGCTTTTACTCATGCTTTGAGGCTGCGGCGAGCCTTGCAACCGCTGTTGCAGTAATCTGGTATACCATAGATTTCATCAGAGATAATGCGGGGGCATATCAGAAAAAGTTCACAGGCGTGGTTTCCGCACTGCTTATTATGTGGGATATCAATCAGGTCATAGTTGATACAGGCCTTTATTTCGGCAGGTTCGGCAAATCTGCGTGGCTGCTTGAAAGATTTGACCCTACGGGGCCTGTAATGCTTGTAATTGCGCTTATGGTGTTTCTGTTTGTGTTCAGAGAGGATTTCAGCCCGCTTTATTTTGTGCAGGATGAAACAGAGCAGACAGACAGCCTCGATATTACAGCCGAAAACCACAGGCTTACCGTCAGGGAGTGCGAGGTAATGAAACTGGTATATGAGGGCTATACCAATCCTGAGATAGCAGAGGAGCTTTATATATCGCGAAACACAGTCAAAAAACATATACAGAGCATATATGAAAAACTGGGTGTGTCAGGCAGAATGGAACTGGTGCATCTTGTGAATTCGGAGCCTGCAAAGCGCAGGGAGAAATAAAACTGCCCATGTGGCTAATTTATAAATTCCTCTTTTCTGGCACTGGCTGACTTCTGCTGCTTTGTTACCGAATAGTGCTTTATGTACTGCAGCTGCATCGGCAGTACATCGGCAGGATACACTTAAAAATACAGGGCAATCGCTTAAAACACAAGCATAATTGAGCAGGAAACTGTACACTTTATACGTGGTATTCGGTTTCCTGTTTTTATTTTTTGCTCTGCAATGTTTATATAAAAATTCCTTAGTAAAGATAATTTATATATCCAAAGCAA
>CAVJEY010000102.1:0-7595 GCA_963648745.1 Christensenellaceae bacterium Phil1 | reverse complement strand
CCGGCAGCTTTGCCCTTTTGAATTATTTATACATACATTATACCCCCCCCCCATAGGGTTTTGTCAAGAACTTTCGGCGTAAACCGATATAATAATCATATATGTACGGGTTTTTTGCAAACTAATTACCTTTATCATGTATTTTACCCCTCAAAAAACCGCCCCGGCATCCCGAAGCGGTTTTATCTTCATATGTCTGTTCTGTGTTATTCCACCTTTGGCATCGATGCAAAGCTTGCTTCAAGCTCTTCATCTGTCGGTATATAGTCTGTCATTTCGCCGTTGTGGAATTTTTCGTATGCGTACATATCGAAATAACCTGTACCTGTAAGCCCGAACAGTATTGTTTTTTCTTCGCCTGTTTCCCTGCATTTAACAGCCTCGTCGATTGCAACTTTGATTGCGTGGCTGCTCTCAGGAGCAGGAAGCGTGCCTTCGGTTCTTGCAAACAGCTCTGCTGCTTCAAACACACTGGTCTGTTCAACTGCTCTTGCTTCAATATATCCGTCATGATAAAGCTGTGAAAGCACCGGGCTCATTCCGTGATATCTCAGGCCTCCCGCATGGTTTGCAGACGGAATAAATCCGCTGCCCAGCGTATACATCTTGGCCAGAGGGCAAACCTTGCCTGTATCACAGAAGTCATATCCGAAGGTCCCCCTTGTGAGGCTTGGGCATGATGCAGGCTCTACAGCTATGAACTGATAATTTGCTTCACCTCTGAGCTGTTCTCCCATGAAAGGTGAAATAAGGCCCCCGAGATTTGATCCGCCGCCTGCGCAGCCTATGATAACATCAGGCCTGATACCGTACTTGTCCATTGCAAGCTTGGACTCAACACCTATTACAGACTGGTGCATAAGCACCTGATTAAGGACGCTGCCAAGAACATATCTGTAGCCGTCTCTGCTTGTAGCTGCTTCCACAGCTTCTGAGATTGCGCAGCCGAGGCTTCCTGTTGTCCCCGGAAATTCCTCGTTTATTTTTCTTCCTACATTAGTATTCATTGACGGTGAAGGTGTGACATTTGCGCCGTAGGTTCTCATAACCTCTCTTCTGAACGGTTTCTGTTCATATGAAACCTTAACCATATAAACGTCGCAGTCAAGGTCAAAATATGCGCATGCCATTGACAGAGCGGTACCCCACTGACCGGCGCCTGTTTCTGTTGTAACGCCTTTGAGACCCTGCTGTTTTGCATAGTATGCCTGAGCTATGGCTGAGTTGAGCTTATGGCTTCCGCTTGTGTTGTTGCCCTCAAATTTGTAGTAAATCTTTGCAGGTGTATCAAGCTTTTTCTCCAAGCAGTATGCTCTTGTCAGAGGTGATGGTCTGTACATCCTGTAAAAATCAAGTATCTCCTGCGGTATAGGATAGTATCTGGTGTCATTGTCAAGCTCCTGTCTGACAAGCTCCTCGCAGAATACTCCGCCCAGCTCCTCTGCCGTCATAGGTCTGCCTGTTCCCGGATTGAGCAGCGGCGCAGGCTTGTTTGTCATATCTGCGCGCACATTGTACCAGTATTTAGGCATCTCGTTTTCTTCCAAATATATTTTGTAAGGTATTGTTTTGTCTGTCATATTAATTTCCTCCCTTTTCTCCAAAAACAACAATATCCTGTCCCTGCATAATCTGTGCTGGGACAGGATTAACAATCTCCTGCGGTGCCACCCGGCTTGGCGCATTGCCGCGCCCGCTTACCATACCGACATATGGTTACCTTTGATAACGGAGGGTTCTCCGTCGCCCCTACTTGCATGATGCTTTGGGTTTGCCCTCGAAAGTCCATTCAGCTCTACCGTCTGTACCGCTTCCCACCATCTGCGGCTCTCTGTAACAGCCTGATAAAACCTACTCCTCTTTCTCATCGGTTTACTTAATTCTAAATCACTGATTTTTGTTTGTCAATATATTTTTGTGTTTTTTAACAAAAATTTTTGCTTTGAGTTGGGTTTTCCAAACAATTCACAGTATCATCGTAACTATAGCCGTCACAATCAGCACTATTGACGATACCAGTTTGATTTTGTTGAGTCTGTCAAGCGCAGCCCTGTTTTTTTCGGCATCGCTTGGCCTTAAGTCTCCCGTTTTTCTGATGGAGCTGCTTCTTGAAGCGGCATAAATATATATTACAAGACTTAGCAGTATGACTGCCGTAAGTATGTATTTGAGCATTTTATCTTCCCTCCAGTTTGCTCTGCAGCTTGGCATACACAATCTCTTTCATCCATTTTTCGTCCGAAAGCACATCCAGTCTGCCGGGTTCAAACCAGCCTGCATCGCTGTTTTCGTCTTCCTTTATCCTGAGCGCTTCATTCTCATCAGCCTGAACAAGGTAGGTGACATTGAGGTGCAGATGCGATGAGACGTACCTGCCGCGTTTAATATGACCGTTTACGGGTATTATCTCAATCGAAAAAATATCATCTGATGCAGGTATGAGATTCCGGAGCCCTGTTTCCTCCTCCGCCTCTCTCAAAGCTGCCTGAAGCAGGTTTTCCTCTCCGTCTGCATGACCGCCTGTCCATGTCCACGAATTGTATATGTTGTGGTGTATAAGCAGCACTCTGTTTCTGCTCCGGTTGACAATCCACGCGGAAGCGGTAAAATGCGCAGTTTCGTTTGACCTGAGAAGATAATCGTCACAGGTATCCATAATCCGCAGCATTATCTGCCTGTCCCGCTCCTCCTGCTCGTTATATGGTATGTATTTTTCAAGCTGTTCTCTAAGCATGGCTCACCTGCCCCTGTCAGTCCAGTTTCATGGCCAAAAGCGCGACAGCGACAAGTCCTGCAACGCCTATCCATCTGAGTACTGAATAAAGTTTTCGCTCCTGTTCATTCTGCGCCCTTCTTACTTTTATGGTTGAAACAAGGTATACCACCGTAAATACGGCAAGAACTATGAATAAGGTTGTGGTCGTCATAATGCTCTCCTATTTTACCGACTGCTCTACCATTTTCATCATATCTTTAATCTCAATGACGCCTTTGTGTCTGATTTCTTTTTTGTCAAGATCTTTGAGTCCCTTTGGAATTCTTACGCCTGTTTTGGCATTTACGGCATCAATATATTCAAAGCCGTCCATATCGCCTTCGATACCGATTGACTTTGCAACGCTTTCGGCAAATTTGTATGCGCTTGCGGTTGAAGCTATGACAGCCGGAGTCTTGTCTCCCGTTGCCTCTCTGTAGTCCTCGTATACCCTGCAGGCAACTGCCGTATGGGTATCCATCAGGTAGCCGTTTTCGGCATACATTCTGCCTATTGTCTCATTGGTCTGTTCAACACTGCATGAACCGCCGTAAAAGTCCTTCATGCCCTCTCTGATGCGGTCGCTTACGGTATAGCTCTTGTTTTTGTCGAGGCTTTCCATCATCTGTTTTACCTCATCGCCGTTGCCTCCGCACAGGTGGTAAAGAAGTCTTTCGAGGTTCGATGATATCAGAATATCCATCGATGGTGAATTGGTAAGGTAAAACTCCCTGTCAGTGCTGTATGTGCCTGTGTTTATGAAGTCCGTCAGAACCTTGTTTTTGTTTGAGGCGCATATGAATCTGTTAACAGGAATACCCATTTCCGATGCGTAGTAGGCCGCGAGTATGTTGCCGAAGTTGCCTGTAGGAACCACTATGTTAATCTTCTCGCCGTCTCTGATCGCTCCTGTTTCGACCATTTTGATATATGCATATACATAGTATGCCACCTGAGGAATAAGTCTGCCTATATTGATTGAGTTTGCCGAGGAGAGCTTGCAGCCGTAGCCTGCCAGCTTTGCGGCAAAGGCATCATCGTTGAAAATCTTTTTGACTCCTGTCTGTGCATCATCAAAGTTGCCTTTGATTGCAAACACATGAGTGTTTGCTCCCTCCTGCGTAATCATCTGTCTTTCCTGGACCTTGCTTACTCCGCTGTCAGGGAAGAATACTATGATTTCCGTCCCCGGAACATCCGCAAAAGCTTCAAGTGCCGCTTTGCCTGTATCACCTGAGGTTGCGGTCAGTATGCAGACTTTTTTGTCCTCTTTTTCTTTTTTCATCGCCGTAGTCAGCAGATACGGCAGAATCGACAGCGCCATATCCTTGAATGCGGCAGTCCTGCCGTGATAAAGCTCAAGAAAATATGCATCTCCCGCCTTAACCAGCGGCGCTATTTCCTCTGCTTCAAATTTATCGGTATATGCTCCGTCTACACAGTATCTGATTTCCTCCGGTGTATAGTCCGTAAAAAACGCTCCTATTACCGCCGCTGCAATTTCCTTGTACGGTCTGCCCTGCATATCCTCTGTTTTGAAAGGAAGTGCCGGAATGTGTCCGGGAACATAAAGGCCTTTGTCCTCCGCTATCCCCTGAATTACCGCAGCCGCAGCGCTCAATGTGTTTTTGCTTCCTCTTGTGCTTTCGTATTTAATCATGTTTTCTTCTCCCGCCAAAATAATATATTAGCAGTAATTATATCACAAACACTGCTTCATTACAAAGTTTTAATCTGTTTCTTCTGACTGTATATTTCCTTGAGCTTCTCTACCGCAAGCGCAGGATCCATGGTATGAAAAATCATATAATTGCGTTTCATCGTGCAGACAGGCGCCTGCTCATATATTCTTCTGCTGCTTTCGCCGGTATAGTAATGCCAGTATCTGTAAAGATACCCGATCCAGTAAAGCCGGTCCTCGCTGAATACATCACCGTTTTTAACAAGGGCATCACCCGCGCCGTCTTTGACTTCTTCAAGCAGGTATTCCTCACCCGCCCACTGCATTCTGTTGTATGTGGAATCCAGCGCCTTTGCCGTATCCGAGAGCATAAACGCCTCTATAAAGGAGCAGCTTTCAAAACCGTTTTTGCCTGACAGCTCAAGCAGCCTGCCCTGTATATCACACAGTTTCAGTTGTATATCATTCATCTGTTATCCTCCGATGCTGCTCTGTCAATGATTTCATCGAAAAACAGGCCGTCCCTTCTGTACTGTCTGCAGATCTCATTCGCTGAGGCTATTCCCGTTTCTCTGTTTTTTGCCGCCGCTTCCTTTAGAAACATTCTTTCCAGATATGATACCGGGATTTCACATTCAATGCGGACTGCATCACATCCCTTTTGCGAAACAGCAGCATACTGTCTGCCAAGCTTCAGCGCAGACAGACTGTGTACCAGCGCCGCGTCTGTAATATTTCCCATAAAGAAATTATCTATGACAAAAAACATACGGTCATTGGCAATGCTTCCTGCAATCACGTCACTATCCTTTGCCATATCCTTATATCTGTTATAGAAAGAAGTTCCTTTTATTCTTTCCATTCTGCCTCTGTTGCACGCTATAAACATCGCCCAGTCTGTATCTGCCGGAATAAAAGCAACCGCAAGGCCTCCGGTGTCCAGCGATGTAATATAGAATTTCGACTCATCATAATCACAGATAAGTGTCAGAGCCTGCGCCGGGTCGGTTCCCATATAGAAACCACTGCCAAAATCACACTGCGGTCTGCTTTCAGGTCTGATGCTTCCTCTGATGCCTGATTTTGAGCCATGATACAAAACAATACGGTCTGTCTGCGTATTAACAGCCCCGGCCACTTCCTTAATCCGCTTCAAAGTCATATCACAAACAGGAACATCTCCGGTTTTACACAGACGGTAAAGCTCCGACTGCGCAGAAATCTCAGGAATCGCCTCTCCGTTTTCCCAAAGTTCAACGGTGTTTTCCGGAACGTTAACATATGCAGAAAACTCAACCATGCCCATATTAAGATATTCCCTTATATCTCTGAATACTGTCTGCATAAGCATCTCCTTTTTGTCACCGGTTTTGCTGTTTTACTCATTCTTCGGAGTTTTTCCGTCAAAGTTGATTATAAATACGGCTATCACTATTGCCACGCAGCCTAACGCCATTGTGAATGTCATGGTTTCGCTCAAAAACACATAGCCTGCAACACAGGCCACCACAGGCTCCAGCGTATTTATCACCGCGGCCCTGCCTGAACCTATCATATTGACTCCTATGCAAAACAGCACAATTGCAAGGAACGCGCAGAAAAACGAAAGCACCAGCGTCCACACAAGCTGCTCTCCGCCTGAGGTGAACAGAGCCTCTCCCGAAAATGCGGTTCTCACAAGATTAAACACGACAGCTCCGGCTGTAACATAGCCTGCCGTCGCGATAGGGTGAAGTTTTTTGACCCTGTCTGAGCCTAAGGCTATAACATAGCAGGCCTGCGAAACAGCAGCGCCTATGGCAAAGATAACGCCTATGGCGCTGAGGGTTATTGACTCCTCGCAGACAATCAGCACAAATCCGATTACCGAAAACAGTATTGAGCCTGCCCGTATAACCGAAAACCTCGCTCTGCCGGTCAGCGCCTCAAACACTATTATCATTGCCGGGTATGTGAAATTAAGCACAATGGTCAGATTGCCCGGAATGTAATTGAATGCCTCATACAGACACAGCGCCAGCATATTGTAGGCTACAATCACGGCAGCAATCATCAGTATCTGATTTTTTTCAATCTTAAATGGTATCTTCTTAATGAATATGTACGCCCATATAAGTAATGCGGCATACAGAAACTTGTCAAACAATATCGTCTCAGTTGCGGCTCCGGCGTTTAACGCCTTAATCGATATGGTGGATATAAATCCGTAGCATATCGTGGATACCAGCATACACAGCGTGCCCGCAAGCACTCTGCCGTTATTATTTGTTTTCATTTCTCCTCACCATTTCCATTATTCTGTCAAAGTTACGGCTTATATATTCATATCCGCCTTTGCTGTGAGGAATCATGCAGCCGCTGCAGTCTTTGATACCGCCTTCTGTATACTTGAAATTACCGCCGCATGAATCACCCAGCGCATAAAGCGGGCAATAACAGAACAGACAATTAAATTCTTCAGGCTTATCTGTCTTATGACATGGAAAAAACTCACATCTGCTGTGATTTATAAATTTGTAGTTCTCGCTCATTTTATCACCATTCCTAATATTTAATATACCAGTAGGAGTGCAGCGCCAGCAGTCTGCTGGTCTGAGTGGCGCTCTTGCTGTAAAGCGTACTCTCTGCCATTGTAACCTTTTTGCCGTATACAGGGTCAACAACATAGAACACATCATCTATGCAGTCTGTAAGAAGCACCGCATGAGCCTTGCCTCCGTATTTGGAGTATATGGCAATACCCTCAGGATGCTGCTCAAGCAGCGATATGAGCTTCTTTTTCTTTGAAGCTGCCGTGGCATCGCTGTCAAAATTCACCTGACATATATTCATGTCAAGAATTGCAAAGTTCCTGAAAAGCCCTGCGCCATATACCCATATGCTTCTGTCAGCTCTCAGATTGTCCTCTGTAAGCAGACTCCATGTGCTTTTGGAAACGCCGCTCATCACTGCTTTTCGCCTTGCCATCATGGCTGCGGCAACCACTGTGCAGCCGCCTCTGCCCGCCGCCTGCGCAAAGAATATATCTTCTGCATTGATTGCGTCGTACATTTCCTGAGTTATGCTGCTGCCTGTGGTTGTCTTATCCATAGTGAATTTTGAAACCACGGTAAACTTTTTGCTTATGACTGTCTTGCCCGTACCGTTAAGGTCTTTTGC
>CAVJEY010000101.1:0-7798 GCA_963648745.1 Christensenellaceae bacterium Phil1 | reverse complement strand
AATAGTAAAGATACTCTGCCTGCAGAGTATTTTTACGTGCATAAATTATATGAGTGTGATATTATTAAAAAAACAGCGATAGGTGGTATTTTTATGATAGACAGACAGAAGTTTTATGGAAACAGCCTGCTCTTAGATGAAATAAATTATAAAGAGGGATATATAGAAGCAGAGGTGTATTCCCTTACAAAACAGCCTATACATTTCCACAAGGATATTGAGATTTTTATGGTACTTGAAGGAACTGCTGATATCAAAGTCTGTTTTACAACCTTTTCTTTAAATGAAGGCGAGTTTGCAATTATAAATATGGGAGATCTCCATTCTGTACAAAAAGTAGGAGAAAAAACAGTGGCGGCTTCCGTGCATTTTGATGACTCAATATATTCTGTAAATGACAGCCTTGTTATGTGGGATATAGAGAACATTAAAAAAAGTCCGGAAATATATGAAAAAATAAAAGAAAATGTTTTAAATATCCTGCAGGCAAAGTTTATTGAGAAGTCAGAGCAGGCCATGGAAAAGTACGGCAGCAGCATTAAAAAAGCTTTTAAAAATAATTTAAGGCTTGTAAGCCGCAGAATTGCAGGCGATAAGGAGGCCAATAAAGAGAACAGTATTTTCTTTGAAAGGCTTGATAAAGTCTGTGAATTTCTTTATTCACACTTTGATGAGCACATTACTCTTGAGAGTACCGCAAAGGAAATGAACTTAAGCAAGTATTATCTTTCGCATTTTATGACAGAGGGACTGGGACTGTCTTTTAAATCAATGCTTAATCTGGTTAGAGTGGATAGAGCAGAGCTTTCCGTTTTAGAGGGACAGACCCCGATAAATGAGATATGCTATGAAATGGGATTTTCTTCAATGGAGTATTTCAACAAATATTTTAAACAGTATTTCGGGTGTACTCCTGCAGAGCATAGAAAAAAATTTATGAAAGAAACACTGCGGTATGAGGATTTTTTGCAAATTCCGTATGAAATTACAGAGGAGGAACTAAAAAAGCTAAGGGGTTTTGATACTGAAAAGGGCAATTCAGCTATAAAAATAAAGCTTAACAACATTCCTGTGCAGGCAGTTGTAATAACTGATGACAGAGGAAGGATGATAAGTAATACGATAAATATCAGAGAGAATGAGGAGCCGGCTTTATATTTCGATGGAACTGAGATGGTTGTAATTATAAAAAAACAAGAATCTTGATATCAATCAGCAACAAAAGGGTAATATTCTGAAAATACAACAACAAACGAAAAAAAGACAACAATTTTTTGAATGGATAGTTGTCTTTTTATTATGTAAAGTTTAATTAATCGAAAAATTCCAACAAAGGAGGTTCAATTATGGAAGAAAGAAAAAAACTATCAAATAAAACCATTATAGGATATGGTATAGGAGCGGTAGCAGATGCTTCGGCATATAATTTCGTTATTATGTATATGCTGTTTTACCTTACAACAGTAGCAGGTATGAAATCGGTAAGCGCAGGGCTTGCTATAGGTATTGCAACTATATTACAGGCAGTACTCGGCCTCATTATAGGACCTTTGAGTGATAATACGAGAAGTAAATACGGAAGAAGAAGACCATATATACTTGCGGGAGGCATACTGCTGTTTGTAAGTATGTTTCTGCTGTTTCGGGTAAATGATTTCAATGATACCGGCAAGTTTGTCTATTACCTGATAATGATGAGCCTGTTTTGGATATCATATATGACATTTGTAACTCCATATAACGCTTTGGGTTCGGAAATGACACTTGATTATAACGAAAGAACCAAACTGAGAACTCCGGCGACAATATTAAACGGTGTTGGTGAGATTATAGGAATGTCACTTCCTTTGGCTGTTATTGCCATGTTTACATCGCATGGGGCATCTAATGCTGCAGGCTGGGGATATTTCACATTAATGCTGGGGGCATTCTGCCTGATAACAATTCTTATCATGTGGAAAATGACCAGGGGCAAAGAACTGCCGCCTGAAATGTTTAAAAAAGAAGAAAAAGATAAAAACCCTCTGAAAACCTATTGGGAAATATTAAAACTAAAACCTTTCAAATGGATTATGGGATTTGGAATTATGTTTTATATCGGATATATAGCATTTCAGTCGGGACTTACATATTTTGCGCTGTACTGTGTAGGTCTTTCGGAAACACAGGTATCAAGCCTTGTCCTTATTTCCGTATTACTTATGATGGCAATGACAATGGGTATTTCTATTCTGGCAAACAAAATAGGCAAAACATATGCAATGGGAGCCAGCTTCCTGTTTACAGCTGTGGGCTTCATAGTTATGGGACTTATAGGTGTTCACTCATATGGAATGTTTCTGGTACTCTTTGTAATATTTCAGGTTGCAAACGGTGCGTTCTGGCTCCTTCTGTATCCTATCACATATGATGTGTCAGAAGTGTATGATTATAAGTATGGCAAGAGAAGAGAAGCTTCGATACTGTCGATAATGGCACTGATAGCATCGCTTGCCGCAGCACTGGGAACACAGATTTTGGCTGTTGCGCTTCACTTTGCAGGCTTTGACGCTGCGGCTGCTGTACAGAGTGCATCAACAGTAAAAGGAATTTCAATGATTGTTCTTGGAATCCCTGTAGTTGCGTGTATCATTGCATCAGTATTCTGCTTTTTAAATCCGATGACAAAGCATAAATATGAAAAACTTGTTGAGCAGCTTGAAAGGAAAAAGGCCGGAGAAGAACCGGATGAAACAGGACTTGAAAGACTTATATAGGAGGACTAGAGGATGATAGCTTTATTAAACGGAGCGATTTACAATGGGAACGATTTTTATGAGGCTGTTGTTACAGAGGGCAAAAGAATAGTATATGCGGGAGACAGTATCGGCGCACAAAAATATATAACTGACAGGCATAGAAAAATTTATCTTGACGGCAAGCTGGTTCTTCCCGGCTTTGTGGACTCACATGCGCATGGGGCACATTTTATGGGACTGTGTATAGATAAAATAGATCTTACAGGAGGCAGATCAGTTGAAGACTATAAGGAGATTATAAAAACCTTTGTGAATGAAAATCCGGATATTGAATTTTATCAGGGCATAGGCTGGGCATCTCCGCTGTTTTCCGAAGAAGGGCCGGAAAAAGAAATTCTTGATGAAATATGCAGTACAAAGCCAATGGTGATAAGATCCGGAGAAGGGCATTCAATATGGGCAAACAGTGCAGCTATAGAGATGGCAGGAATAGATGAAAACACTCATAATCCGGATGGCGGTATTATAGAAAAAAATTCTGACGGAAGTATACGTGGAACCTTTAAAGAGGAAGCGCAACAGCTTATAGACAGAATTGTACCGGAAATTTCAGTAAAGGAATATAAAAAGGCCATTGCTAGATATCAGAAACTGATGGCTGCATACGGATATACTGCAACAGCAGAAATGATGATGAGCAGAAACGGAAATATACATAAGGCATACAGAGAACTTTCAGAAGAAGGCGCGTTAATTATGAAAGCTTCTGTGCATTATCAGGTAAATCCGAGTGACGGTATTGATTTTGTAAAAACACAAATGAAGGATCCTGAACACAGTCTGAGAAACAGATTGTCGCAGGGGTATTATGCAAAAATATTTATAGACGGCGTTGTTGAGGGAAGCACAGCATGGCTGAAAGAGCCGTATTCAAATGACAGGCAGAACTATGGAACAAATCTGTGGAATGATGAAGAACTGTTTGAAGTCTGTAAAGTTCTTGATGAATTTGGATATGACCTGCATTTTCATGTAATAGGAGATGCTGCGGCAGCGCAGATGATACGGGCTGTTGAATATATAAAAACGGTTAATACAGGCAGAAGTGACAGAAGACCTGTTGCGGCGCATGTTCAGCTTATTTCGCCGGAAGATATTGAAAAAATGGGGAAGCTGGGAATAAGCGTATCATCTAATCCGTATTGGTTTGGCATTGAGGATACATATTCTAAGCTTGTGGAATATCCGCTGCTTGGAGAAAGAGCCAACAGACAATTCCCTATGAAATCTCTGATAGATGCGGGAATAATTGTTTCTGTTGGAAGCGATTTTGCGATAACGGAGGATCCGAACCCTATTCTTGCAATGAGAATGGGAATGCTTAGAACTTATGAAGGTCTGCTTGAAGGAGCAACCGGGGTATTGAATCCGGGCGAGTGTGTAAACCTCAAAACCATGGTAGATGCAGTCACATGCAACGGCGCATATACATTGAGAATGGATGATGAAACAGGCTGTATTGAAGCGGGTAAACTGGCGGATTTGGTTGTAATTGATAAAAACTTATTTGAAATGCAGCCTGAGGATATACACAAGACCGAGGTTTTGATGACAATCTCTGAAGGCGAGATAATATACGAAAAGGAGTGAGAGTTATGGCAGTGGATAAAGTTTTACTGAACGGACATATATATTCTGTAAACAGTGACGGAAGTTTTTCAGAAGGAAGTGCACTTGCAATTTCTGAAGGAAAAATTACCGCACTTGGAAATAACGAAGAAATAAAAAGATATGCTGATGAGAATACAGAAGTGATAGACTGCAAAGGAAACACTATAATGCCGGGCCTTATAGATTCACATTGTCATCCTATCTCTGCAGCCAGTATATTTGAAAACTGCAGTCTGTTTGACATTACAGGAACTCCGGAGGAAACTGGCAGAAATGTCATTGATAAATATGTTTTAAGGATGAAGGAGTTTATTGATGAAAATCCGGATATGCCTGTTTACAGAGGTACAGGCTGGAACAGGGCATTTTTTTCAGGGTCCTGCAGGGAACCGCAATGGCCGACAAGACAGGATCTGGACAGAATTTGCCCGGACAGACCGGTGGTTCTTGAGTCATATTGTCAGCATTTGCTGTGGGTAAATTCGAAAGCAATAGAATTGTCAGGACTGTCGGCAGAAACATCCGACCCTGAGTACGGCTCATTCACAAGAGAAGAGGATGGATATCCTGCAGGAGTATTCTTTGAAATGGATGGCATAAATCTTATCAAAGAGAATATGAAGGGTTATGACTATACTGTTGAGCAGTACAGAAATACCCTTTTGAGATTTCAGGAGGAAATAGCTCTTCCGTTTGGACTGTTGTGTGCAGATGACTGTGCAACAACAGAAAACGCAATAACCGCAATGAAACAGCTTGCATCAGAAGGTTTGCTCAAAATGAGGCTCCGAGGCGTTTATCTGTTAAAGGACTGTAAAGACCTGTCTGCTGTAGATGCTATCAGTGATAGAGCGGGAAGTGACAATGCAGGTGATACCTTCAGGATAGACACGATAAAAACTTTCATAGAGGGTGAACCTGCATTGACTGAACCTTATCTGCCTGAGGCAAACAGAGAAAGAGGACTGCCTGATGACTACGCAGGAATTCCTTTTTATGATGATGACGACCTTATGAAGTGCTATGAAAAGGCGGCGAAAGCAGGTCTGCAGATACATATACACGCAATGGGAGGAAAAAGTATACATCAGGCAGTAAAAGCCCTTTCATATGCGCAGAATAAAACCGGGCAAAGGAACAGAAATGTTATAGCGCACCATATGGAAGTTTCAGATGAAGATATTAAGGCCATGGCTGAGAACGATATATTAGCAAATGTTCAGCCAAGGTGGATGGTATATGATGCAGATGCTGCCGAAAACTATACTTTTATGGTTGGAAAAGAACGTGCCTGCAGAGTATATCCAAATAAAAGATTTTTAGATGCAGGATGCGGAGTGGTTTATGGTACAGATTTTCCGGTAACGGAAATCAATCCATTCTGCGGCATAGAGTGCGCAATAACACGATGTGTGTATGAAGGAGGGGAAGGCTACGAACAGTATAAAGGAATTCCTCTGGGCCCTGAAGAAAACCCGAAAATGGATTGTGTTTCTCTTAAAGATGCAGTAAGAAGCTATACATATATGGGCGCATACCAGAATTTTATGGAAGATATTACAGGAAGCATTGAGGTTGGAAAATCAGCGGATATAGTAATACTGGATAAGAACATAGATGCAGTGCCTGTGACCGAAATACATAAAATTCTTCCTGTAAGAACAATATTTAAAGGTGAAACAGTATATAGCAGATAATTGAGGACTTTATTATGAAAGCTGATATAATTTTATTTAACGGAAAGATTTATAAGGGCAATAAAGAAAAAGAAATCGCAGAGGCGATAGCGGTAAAGGATCTTAAGTTTCTTTGTGTGGGAAGTACAGAGGAATGTATTGAGTATAAGAGTGACGAAACAAGAATGATAGACCTGAAGGGGAAAACCGTTCTTCCGGGACTGATAGACGGGCATACTCATCCGGTGACAATTGCAAAAACAATATGGCATACAATAATGCCGGAAGCCTATGACAAAGATACACTGATGAAGGTTATTAAGAAATGTGCAGAGGAAAATCCGAAAGAAAAAATGCCGTTTTTCTATGGGGAATGCTATTATGCTGAAACCTTTGGCTCAGAAGGGCCAAAAAAAGAACTTCTGGATACGGTGATATCAGATCGCCCTGCAAGAATACAGGACTTCACAGATCATGCCTGCTGGTATAATTCTATGGCGATAGATATGCTTTGTAAAGCGGGGGAAACAGATAACATAGACAGTCCCGTAGGCGGTGCGGAATTTGTTAGGGATGAATCAGGAAATCTGACAGGATGGGCTCTTGAAATGCCTCCTGATGCGGATACGGGCATATACGAAGCTCTGAACTGGTATCCTCCGACGGGGACAGAAGAAGAATCTGTAAAACCTTTTCTTGACTCACTGAAAAGCAAAGGAATAGTTGCACTTATGGACGCATATACAGAAAATGAAGAGGCCATAAAAATGTTTTATGAAATGGATAAGGCAGGCAGGCTGGATATGTTTTATGAGGGCACAAGCATAATGGGTAGTTATGAGGATCTTGATGAGGCGATTGAAAGAGTCTATGACTGGCAGAGAAAATATACATCAGAGCACGTTCATATCAATACAATTAAATTTTTTATGGACGGAACAAATGAAATGGGCGACAGTGCAAGCCTTGAGCCTATGAAAAACGACCCGTCGGGCAAAAATTTCGGGAATGCCAATATAACTGAGGAGCAGCTTACAGAAGTTCTTGTGAGGCTGAACAAAGAAGGAATAGATTTGCACGTTCACGTAGTTTGTGACAGAGGTTTCCGTATATGCTGCAATGCAGTCGAAAATGCAAGGAAAATATGTAGAGATGACTGGTCCATATATGTTACTCTGGCACATTGCGAGTTAATGCATCCGGATGATATGAAAAGAGTTGCTTCCTTAGGAATATTTCTTGACTGGTCACCGCACTGGTCGGGAGGATATTTTGGAGAAGCGGCAATAGAATATCTTGGTTTGGAACGATGGAAGACCATGTACGATTTTACGAAAGTAATAAACAGCGGTGGAATTGTAGGATTTTCAAGTGATGTATTCAGCTATATGGAAGCAGGCAGAGCAAACCCATACATAGGAATACAGACGGCTGCCACAAGAGTTGATCTTGAGAGCCCTCTTGATCCGAAAAGATATCCGGGGAGCGTTCGGCCTCCTGAAGAGGCTAAGCTTTCAGTAGAACAGCTTGTGACAGGGTATACCTATAATAATGCATACAGAATGAGATTGCTTGATAAAATCGGAAGCATTGAAGAGGGCAAGCTTGCAAATATCGTAGTTTTAAACAAAGATATATTCAGTATAGCTTTGACGGAAATACATACGATCGACCCTGAAATAGTTATGTTTGAAGGTAAGATTATCAAAGGAG
>CAVJEY010000100.1:0-7832 GCA_963648745.1 Christensenellaceae bacterium Phil1 | reverse complement strand
GTTTCATATGGTAAATATATAAAAAGTGATTCGGATGGATTGGTGGAAGAAGCATGATAAGTGATAGCAAATCAGATTGCAAGCTGCTCACAGATAGACAACGGGAATTACTATTGAGAACAGCGAGGGGATTGGTCAGCATAAAAAACAACCATTGAGTCTTTTCAACGGTTGCAGCTGTTCTAGGCAATTTTCGTGCCAGACGTATCATTATATTAGTAGAAGCATTTTTTATCAATAAAACGTCAATAAAAAACTTATTGACTAAATCGGCGAGATGTGTGTATAATAACAGTAACGGAACTCGCCGAGCCTCTGTTACCTTATGGTAGCAAGCGTAACATGGCGAGTATTTTGTTTTTTGAAAGGAATTTTAATTATGGGTATTAAATCAACGACTCCGTTTTCTTTGAGCATAGGTGAGACAAAGCCTTTTTAACGATTGACAGCCAGCTTGACCTTTTGATCTCTCGCGGTCTAATTGTCAACGACCGAGAAAATGCTTTGAATATACTACGCAGAACAAATTACTATCGTTTCAGCGCATACTCTCTTACGCTTCGTAAGAATGATGTTTTTGACCCTAATGTTACTTTCGATGACATTTACGAGCTTTACCGTTTCGATGATGCTTTCAGAAAAATTATTTTTCAATATTCACAGTATGTTGAAATTTCTCTTCGTTCATACCTTGCTTATGAATTTTCGGGCAAGTACGGAGTTCTCGGCTATATGGACAGTAAAAACTTTGCGAATTCCCTTTATCACGTGGATTTCATTGCAAAACTCCAAGAAGAAATTGAAAAGTCAGACGACGTTTTTGTTGCACACTACAGACAGGATTTTAACTCTGTTTTTCCGATGTGGGTAGCTATTGAATGCACCACCTTCGGGAACTTATCAAAGTTATATAAGAACCTTAAGGCCGAGGACCGTACAACCATTTCTAAAAAGTATTTTGGAACGAGTCGGGAATATGTGGAGAATTGGCTTCAAGCTGCTGTGTTTGCGAGAAATGTTTCCGCACATGGTGGCCGTTTCTACAACAGGAAGCTCCGCACAGTTCCGGTCAAGCTACCGCAAAAATATTCCGGCATCATCGACGGGCGAAGTGCTTTTGCTTATGCGTATGCCATATATAAAATGCAGCCGACTAAAGCACTATCTGCGGCGATGCACAAAGCATTGTCTGACATTTGGGCTTCTTATCCTTTTGCTTTAAAGACGCATGTCGGATTTTCTGAAGATTGGGAGCAGATACTTGTTGATTCCGAAAATACGAAAGCATTCTGATTCAAGGAAATGAACATTTCAATGGGGTACAAGGTATATCGGAACCAGCTGGTACCGCCTTATCCTCTGGCTGATGATTTTGTGCCTTACGACCTGCGGCACACCTTCTGCACCGACCTGCAGAAAAAAGGAATCGACATCAGAACGGCGCAGTATCTGATGGGCCACTCAGATATTCAGATGACGGCGAATATATATACTCATGCCGACACTTCTACTATCCCAGAGGCCGCAAGATTGATGCATGGTACAACAGGTGGTACAACACCTGAAACCACCTCAAACCACCTTTCAGTCATATAATTTTACATTACCTGTAAAAACGGCGGTAAAGCAAAAACCGCCGAAAGCACTGAAATATCAACGTTTTCAAGCGGTTTGAGACTGGCACTCCCGAGAGGATTCGAACCTCCGACGCACGGTTTAGGAAACCGACGCTCTATCCCCTGAGCTACGGGAGCACATTTACCTATCAATAATACCACACAACACATACATTTTTCAAGTCCCTTGGCATTTTTGCATTTTTGATAAGGTTCAGACTTTTTCATCTATATATTGTTTTTTTAATGTTTTTTTGTTTTTTTCGATACAAAATGTAGTATATGTAGTAGAATATATACTTGCAAATACAAATTTATTTCAGGAGGGATTTTTTATGAGCGTACAAATTACAGGCAATGCCCCTCACGATGAGGCTATGGCATATGTTGACTATCTTCAGAAGAAATACAACAGAAAGCTTGAATCCCTGAATATTAACATAGACGGGGACTTCGCAGATCTTAACTACAAATTCACACAGGTGCCTTTTGAGCGCATCAGACGAATCACAGGCTATCTGGTAGGCACCATGGATATGTGGAATGATGCCAAAACCGCAGAGGAGGCCGACAGAGTCAAACATTCTCTGGGCAGCAGCGGAGGTATGGAGCAGATATGATTTCAAAAGCCGGATTCTTAATCCGGTTTTTTGCTGTCAATATTGAACAAAACCCGCTGCAGTGTTAGAATAAACAGTGTCTAATACAAATTCACAGGAGAATATTTATGCACAAAGAAGCTATACGGCCTGTATGGGCAGAAATAAATTTATCCAACCTCGACTATAACATTAAGAATATAAAGGCGCTGCTTGGAAGCGGCACCAGAATAATCGGCGTTGTCAAGGCTGACGGCTACGGTCATGGCTCTGTCAGAGTCGCCGAGGTTCTCAGAGAAAACGGAGTTGACACATTTGCAGTAGCCACACTGCAGGAAGCCATAACACTGAGAGAATCAGGTATGACAGAGCAGATTATAGTTTTCAGTCTTACGCCCGATATTTATTCTGATGTCATCGTAAAATACCGCCTGACGCCTGTTGTATGCAGCCTCGAAAACGCCGCATACATTTCCAAAACAGCTGCCGCTGCCGGCAAAACCGTATCGGGATTTATCGCTACAGATACAGGCATGGGCAGAATAGGTTACCTGACATGGGATGAAAACGCTGTTTCGGAAATCAAAGCTATTTCGCAGCTTTCCAATTTCAAAATAGCGGGGCTGCTTTCTCATATGGCTGTAGCGGATATCACCGACAAAACATTTTCTCATCATCAGGAAGCCCTCTTTAACGAATTCTGCGGCAGACTGACAGCTGCAGGCATACAGCTGCCTGTCAAAACCATTGCAAACAGCGCGGCTGTGATGGAGCTCCCGTCATCACATTTTGATGCGGTACGCCCCGGAATTATACTTTACGGCTGCTATCCTTCGGATGAGGTTGACAAAAGCATACTCCCTCTGAAGCCTGTCATGTCAGTAAAGGCTGCCATATCTCAGCTCAAAGACGTTCCTGCAGGATTTTCGGTCAGCTACGGCAGGATTTTCACAGCAGAGCGACCAAGCAAAATAGCCACAATCGCGCTGGGATACGCAGACGGCTATCCAAGGCCTTACGGCCCTTCCGGCGAGGTTATAGTCAACGGCGTCAAAGCGCCTCTTGCCGGCAATATCTGTATGGATCAGTGCATGATAGATGTAACCGATGTACCTGATGTCAAAACGGGAGATGAAGTAATCATCATGGGCAGCGACGGCAAAAACACCATCCTTGCCGATGACATTGCCAGAGCAACAGGAACCATCAGTTACGAAATCCTCTGTGCTTTTGGCCAGAGACTTCCCAAGGTCTACGTCAGATAGACAATATCCGGGTATGCCGCGCGCATACCTTTTTTGTGCAAATGTTATTGATTTTTTTCGATATGTCAGTGTATACTTATACTATCAGAATCAATGCGGAGGTGGATTATGAATTCAGAATATATGCGTGTATTCAAGGCATTTACAGATGAGAGCAGGGTCAGAGTTCTTGAGCTCCTGTGCGAGGGCGAACAGTGCGCCTGCGTTTTGCTTGACGATCTCAACATCAAGCAGCCTACCCTTTCACACCACATGAAGATATTATGCGACTCGGGGCTTGTTACAAGCCGAAAAGAAGGCAAATGGAATTACTATTCCATCAACGAGTCGGGCTGCACCTATGCCAGCTCCCTTATAAACACTCTCAAAGAAAAGAAAATGGGCAGTATTATCAGATTTATGTCCGGCTTTTTTCATATGCTCAGACCTGTCAAATCTCTTTTCAAAGCAAAAACACAGGAAGAAAAAGAAGCGGACTGCATGGACTGCAGCTGCTCCTGCATGAAATAGAGGACAGGCCATGAACAGATACTTAATAGACAAACAGGAAATCGACTCGATAGAGCTGAAATGTCTGGTTGTAAGCAGAGGCCTCAAGGTCAGCAAAGAAGTATACAGACAGTTTTCCGAAGATTACAGGCTTGATATTAACCCTCTTACCTGCAACAGCTTCAGGCTGTCTGACGGCACCATAGTTCAGCTTACGGATATGGGGTTTCACCTCAGATACCTCGGAGGCATGCTTTCATGGAGCAATCTCAAGCTTCTGAAATACGCATCTCAGCTCGGCACTCCTTTCACACTCGAAGTGTCCGAAGGCAAAGCCGCTCTTATGCACAAGGGCGAGTTCCTTGACTTTGTAACGTTCCCCGAAAAAACAGATTTTTTCAGACAGCGCACATCCCTGGGCACACCCTACATAGGCAACGCTGTGCTTCAGGGCATGGACTGGGTTGCGTTTCAGTGCCTGTGGCCATGTGAATATGCTGCAGCAGGCAAGCCCTGTGAATTCTGTTTTTCAGGAGCGGATTTTGAGGCTCTTGCCAAAAAAGGCAAACCTCAGCCGGCAGCTCCTGCTTCATCGGATGTTGCCGAAATCGTAAAATACGCAATTGAAAAAGCAAACTGCAACAGCGTGCAGATTACAGGCGGCTCAACCTTTGCAGGCAAAACAGAGGCTTCACATCTGCGGTCTTACCTCAATGCAATCTCCGAAACCGTCAGTGTTCCCGGAGAGCTTCTGCTGTATATAACTCCGCCGGAGGAGCTTACGCTTGCAGATGAATATTTTGAGCTGGGCGCAAGCCGTATAGCCTGCAGCCTTGAGGTCTGGGATATGGACAGGGCAAAAATAATCACCCCGGGCAAGGTTGATTTTACAACAAGAGAGCGCCATTTAAGTGCTCTTGAATATATTGTCCAAAAGCACGGAACCGGCAAAGCTTTTTCAAATTTCATCATAGGGCTTGAAAGCCTTGACACTCTGAAAGAAGGCTCCTCTTATCTTGCCGAAAGAGGCATACTTCCTGCAGCTTCAATCTGGATGCCTATGGGAAGGCCTGTAATGGGCTCTATGCAGGCGCCTGATATAGATTACTACAGACAGGTCAAAGAGCATTTTGCCATGCTTTATGATAAATACAATCTGGAACCGGCAGAATGCTGCGGTCTTAATGTATGTATGGAAAGAGATATATGGAGATATTCCAAAGGAGAGATGCTATGAGCGGCTGCCTTATATGCAAAAGCCCCCTTGTATATTCACCCGATATACGAAAGTCCGCCAGGTGCTGCTTATGCGGAAAACAGACAGAAACCAATGTAATATGCGGGCAGGGTCACTATATCTGTGACGAATGCCACGCAAAGGCTGCAGTCAGAAGTGTTCTGGAATCGGCATCAGACCTTGACTCCAAAAACCCTGCCGAAATACTTACATATATGTTCAAAATGCCTGCAGTCTATATGCACGGCCCAGAGCATCACATACTTGCAGGGGCATCTGTTCTGATTGCATACTGCAATGCCAAAGGCATACCCCAAAACACAATGCTGAATGAAATGATTGCACGCGGCAGTCAGATTCCCGGCGGCACCTGCGGTTTCTGGGGCTGCTGCGGAGCAGGCCCAAGCGTCGGTATTGCCTACAGTATAATTACACAGACGACACCTATGAGCAGCGCCGAATGGGGCAACGCAAACCTGCTCACATCCAAGGTTCTCGCCGAAGCAGGCAGATACGGCGGGCCGCGTTGCTGCAAGCGGACGTCATATATTGCCGTCAGAGCCGCCTCGGAATTTATCTCCGGTCATACCGGAACAGCTCTGGAAATTCCCGAAAAAATTCAGTGCTGCTTCTCCCCGCAAAACAGCGAATGTCTGAAAGAGCACTGTCCGTTTTTTAACAGCAATAAATAGGGTATGGGTCTTTTCTCCCATACCGGTTTTATTGCTGTTTCTATATAATTCTGACCGCCGTCCCGTATGCCAGTACCTCTGCTGCGCCCTGCATCATACCTGCGGAGCCGTATCTGGCATTAACTATTGCATCAGCGCCCGGTATGTAATCAATGTTAAACAGTCCCATATTAAAATTTCCACTTTAACAATTTTTTCGTATACCTATTATACTCCCGCATCGAAAAACTCACAACTCAGACAGCTTTCCCTCCCATATTTTTAAAAAGACAGCCGGGTTTTAATCCGACTGCCTTATCTGCCTTATTCAAGCTATTTTTCTTTGTTGTTCTTGAGTATCATTCTCTTGTATTTGCTGGAGTATGTCCAGTATTTTGATGAAAGCTTAGGGCAGTTTTTAGCTGTGATTGAAGCTACTTTCTGGGATTTTGCAGCCCAGCTTTTTTTCGCTACAGAGCCAAAGCCATAGCCCTTGCCGGACTTAGTGTAGTAGTTGCTGTAAATCTTGTTGCTTGCCTTATCATCTCCTGCACTGTAAATTCCAAGCAACTGACCCTTGGTAGCGCCCTTAGAGCCTTTTATGGTTCCCGTAGAATAGTTGTTTATTATACGGTGGTCAAAAACTCCTGCATTTCCTGCAAGGCCGCCAACATAGCCTTTACCGTTTAATGTAACAGAGCCTGCGTTATATGAGTTTCTTATATCCACTGCGTTTCCTGCAAGGCCGCCAGCCACAACATCCATCTCGTTTTTGGTAGCTTTCGCATTGACTGTACCCTTGTTCCATGACTGACTGATATTACTTGTCACTGCACTAAGGCCGCCAATAACAGCACCGTATTCTGCAACTCCGCTAAATGTAACCGCGCCCTTATTCCAGGACTTTGTGATTTTAGCGTTTTCTGCGTTTGCAGCAACACCTCCCATTAAGATGCTGCGCGATACTTCAACAGTGGAGTTCATTGTAATCTTACCGGTGTTGGTACAGGATGTAATCTGCTTGCTCGATGTTCCGACAACGCCTGCTGCAGAAAGACTTTCAACTCCTTCCATGCTGCCGCTGGTTTTTACAGAAACATTTCCTGTATTTTGGCAGGAAATCACCGTACCCGCAACATTGCTTACTCCCGCTGCACGAAAAGCTCTTCCCCATTCAATCGGTCCGCTGATGCTGACTTCCCCGGAATTGCTGCAGTTCTTGACAGTTGTATTAGCACTCGCCGCACCGGCTACGCCTGCAGCGGTAGCACCGATAGCGCCTGTGACTGTGACATCCGCTTTGTTCGTGCATTTTGTAATGCTGCCGCCATTCAAACTGCCGACGATTCCGCCTAAGGAGTTGATTACTCCGCTCGCACTGACTTTACCGGAAACCGTAATGTTTTCAAATGTAGTTCCCTGACCGTATGCTGCAAGCGCCGCAAAGTCCCCGCCGGACTTCACGGAAATATTAACATTCGTCATAGTCAGATTTTTAAACACTGCGTTCTTGGTACGGCCAAACAGACCTGCACGCATTACATCTTCCTTTATTGTGCTGTAAGTATAATTTTTAATTGTGTGCCCGTTTCCGTCAAATGTTCCTGTGAACGGATTTCTCGAATCCGTAAACAGCGACAGGTTTGCAGGCACTTCAATATCGTTTGCCAGGTAATAGCTGCCACTCGGATTGTTTTCCATAGCCTTAAGGTCGTCCGCGCTTGTAATTGCAGTTCCCGATGCCGCATATACAGGTATCGCCGCGAAACTCATTGTAAATATGACAGTGAGTGCTAAGAGAACAGTTAATATTCTGCTTTTTCTCATGATAATCCTTCTCCTTCTTTTTCTGTGTGCATACTTCTTTATTTTTCTTTATTGTTCTTCAAAATCAATCTTCCGTACTTGCTGGAATATGTCCAGTATTTGGAGCTTAATTTCGGGCAGTTTGCCGC
>CAVJEY010000099.1:0-7963 GCA_963648745.1 Christensenellaceae bacterium Phil1 | reverse complement strand
ACGATATACTATTAGAGAACAAAATAAAACACAAGGAGGTACTTATAATTAAGATGATGATGAAATGAACGATGCTGAATTGAAATACTACCTGAAGGTTACCGGAAACATTTCAGAGAAACTTCTTGAGCTGTCTGACGATTATTAATTATGTCTGTCGTCAACCGGTGATTGTAGAAATTGATGAGGATTAACAAACACATTTAGGAGGTTCAGATTATGAATAAGAAAGTAAAGATTTTTGCCGCTTTTGTCGTTATATTTAGCATGATAATGTGCTTTGCCGGGTGCGGCAGCAACGAAACAGGTAGTGGTGCCATAAAAGGAAAGATTAACATAGAGGATATTGCCTGGAATGTTGATGAAGGTATTGTTGACGGTGACCGTTACGTTCTTCTCAGCTACACTAACAATACGAAATATACGATAACTGATTTTAAAATTACATTCAAAGAAAAGGCTGGTATTACCGAAGAAGAAAAATCAGACTTCTGTGCGGATATACAAAGCGATTTTGATGCAAGTGATGAAGATATGGAAGAAGTCAGAAACCAGCCAATTTCGATGCATGCTGAAGCAAACAGGGTTCTTAATCCAGGCGAATCTGTCTCAAATATAAACTGTTATTATTACGAGGGGTACTTTTATCTGAAGAATATAGCGCATTATAACTTAGTTACGCCTGATATTGCTACTATTAGGTATATCGATGGAGATGAAATTTTTACAGTATATTATGATTACAGTTCAAAAAAGTATTCTACCGAAGCAGAAACGGAAACAGCATATCAGTGGTCACAAACAGACCTTGGCAGCAAAATTCCGAAGCCTGATGTAAAAGTAGTAGAAGGTGGCAGAGATGACGAAGATATCTTTATGTTTGATGCATATGGCTTGTCATTGGAGCAGTTTGATGCTTACGTTGAGGAATGCAAGGAACTCGGATATACAGTTGATTCGAGTAGCCATGAGGGATTTTATTCAGCCGATAATGCAGAAGGCTATAATATCTATTTATATTACGATGAAGAAGACTATTCAATGAGTGGTACTATCCACGCTCCTGAAACAGAAAGCGAATAGCCCAAAAAGTTAAGATAATGTCGATAGATTATGACAAGCAGAGAGTAGAGCTTACGATGAAAATGTAGAAATGGAGAAAGGGCTGTTCATTGCAGCCCCTTTCTTTTTTAACTTTTATTGGCAAATTTTATCTCGTCAAAAACAAACCGAAATAAAACAGCATGACAACTGCGGCTATGGCTATCAGTACGAATAATATTTTTTTGTATGAGCCATTTCCTTCTTTTCTATCATCTTTTTTACTCATTTTATTTCTCCCATTTGAATTCAACTTCACAGTCTTTATATTTCTTATTATTGTTAAAGAAATTCTTCAGCAGTTTCTCGGCGTTCTTTTTAGCATTATCAATAAGACCTTTTGCAACTGCATCCTTCCTGCCTCTTTCAGTAAGATCCTTTCGTGATTCCATTTCCTCAGCAAAGGTTATAGGAGAAAAAATGCTCTCTTTTTCATAATAAACTTTACCTGAATCTTCATCTATGTAACAATCTGTAACGCTTGGAGCAGGCATAGAAACTATAATCTTTCCGGATTTCTCTTTCCATTGAATCTTGCTGAAATCCAAGCCCGCTTTTACTACTACATCGTAGCTGTATATGTATTTACTCTCCGTAAAAGGAATTTTCACTCCAAAGATTTTTCTAGGATCATCAATTGTTCCTATCACTGTTGTATAGGCAACCTGTGTATCCAGCTCTCCTATATCCTCAAAGCCTATTTTTATAGTTTTGCTCTCCGACTCAAAATAATTACTTGCCATTGAAATGACACCGGCTATCGCTACTACTACAAGCAAAACAAATAATACTGCTTTTGCTCCCTTTTTTAATTTTGCCATTTTAGGCTTTTTTTCTGCTTCTGTTAATTCACTCATTTGCTTCCACCTCTGCTACTTTATTTATTGCACCATATTAATCTCGTCCATATTAAAGTCATTTATCTGCTACTCCCTGCTGCTGTAAATAAAAGATTGCTTTCTGCGCTTCTATTTCTTCACGCAATTCCTCCTCTGTCGGAAGATATAATTTGTACTTGCTTGCAAATAGCTGCTCATTTCCCTGTAATATTGAATACCTTGCGATATCTTCATCTGTTTCAGAACACAGCACAATCCCAAGTGTCGGATTATCTTCCGGACACTTTTTTAATTCATCGTACATACGGATATACATATCCATCTGCCCCACGTCCTGATGAGTAATCCGATCTGTCTTTAAATCTATCAATACAAAGCATTTCAAAATGTAATTGTAAAAAACCAAATCAATGTAATAATCCTGTTTCTCTGTGTGAATATGCTGCTAGCGTGCTACAAAAGCATATCCCTTACCAAGCGCCATAAGGAATTTCTGCAGATTTGAAATTATACTTGTTTCCAACTTTGTTTCAGTAAAAGACGTATCCGGTGTTAAACCCAGAAATTCTACAGCTACCGGGTTTTTTATAAACTCCAGCTTGTCCTGCTGATATTTATATGTCTTTTCCTGCATCTCGTATTCCACTGCAGCCTTGTCTTTTGACTGCAACAGTCTGTAATAATACTGCGTATCTATATTCCTCTGTAAAGTACGAACACCCCAGACTTGCTCATATGCTTCTTTCTCATACCATTTGCGTGCAGCTTCATCATGTACCTGTAATAAAGTTCTATAATGTGACCATGATAAACACGCATTAGATTTTCCACACGCTGTGTGGAAAATCTCCGGAAAGCATTTATAGAAACGATAAAAGTTATATAAGTTTGTTTTAGTAAACCTCTTTCCGTACTTTTGTGTCAGTTCTTTAGACAATTCCTTTATAACTTCTGCGCCATATTCTGCACGAGCCTCCCCTGCTAATTCTTCCTCAGCTATCCGGTAGCCTATTAACCAGTTTCTCTGCGATAAAATCGTATTTACTGCACGATGGGCTTCTTTTTGAGATGCTTCTATAATATATTTTACATCGTTTAATATGTTGTCGGTTTTATGATATAAGCTAATTATATCATATCCTGCTATTCTTTTCATCCGAATTATATGCTGCATTTCACCGCAACACAAAAGACCGCCGAAGCGGTCTTTTAATCCATATTCATGTGGTTTATCTATCCAAGCTCTACCATTTTGTATGTCTTTTTGCCCTTCTTGACAAGGAGCCTGCCTGCTTCATCAAACATATCAGCGGTAATCATCATCTTAGGGTCTGCAACCTTGCTGCCTGCAACCTCCAGACCGCCCTGCTTGATGGTTCTGAAACCCTCCGAGTTTGTAGGAACAACCCCTATTTCTCTGATAAGGTTTACAATGCCCATGCCTTCGCCTTCAAAGTTTGCCCTGTCCATCTTAACTGTCGGAATATTGTCAAGGGCCGCTCCGCCTGCGAATGCCGCTTTTGCGCCTTCCTGAGCCTTTGTTGCCGCTTCCTGTCCGTGAACCAGCTTGGTTACCTCAAATGCGAGGATTTCCTTCGCCTTGTTGATTTCCGCACCTTCAAGAGCCGAGAGTCTTTCTACCTCTTCCATAGGCAGGAATGTAAGCATTCTGAGGCACTTGTTTACATCGGCATCGTCCACGTTTCTCCAGTACTGATAAAACTCAAATGGTGAAGTCTTGTCAGCATCAAGCCACAGAGCGCCTTTTTGAGTCTTGCCCATTTTCTTGCCCTCACTGTTTGTCAGAAGCGAGAAGGTCATGCCGTAATAGTTGTCTTTGCCCAGAAGTCTTCTTGCCAGATCCGCACCGAACAGAATGTTGCTCCACTGGTCGTTGCCGCCGAATTCTATCTTGCAGTCTAAGTCTCTTGCAAGTGCATAAAAGTCATATGACTGCAGCAGCATATAGTTGAATTCAAGGAATGACAGCCCTTTTTCCATTCTCTGCTTGAAGCACTCTGCTCTGAGCATTGCATTTACCGAAAATCTGCTGCCTATATCCCTGATAAATTCAAGATAGTTAAACCCAAGGAGCCAGTCGGCATTGTTGACACAGATTGCCTTGCCTTTTTCGGGTTCTTTGTTGTATGAGCCCTTTTCAAGAACGCTTCCCGAAGGAATGTATTTCCACTCTTCATCAAATTCGAGGAATCTGTCAAACAGTGCTTTGAATTTGAGGCCGTTTTCTCTGATTGTATCCTGAGTCATCATCTGTCTCATGTCGGATCTTCCGGAAGGGTCTCCTATCATGGTGGTACCGCCGCCTATAAGGACTACCGGGGTATGTCCGTATTTCTGCATATACATCATGATTATAACCTGCATGAAATGTCCCACGTGAAGACAGTCCGCAGTAGGGTCAAATCCGATATAGAATTTGATTTTTTCTTCTCCCAGAAGTTTTCTTATTCCCTCATCATCAGTGGTCTGCTCTATAAAGCCTCTCTCTTTGAGAACGTCATAGACGTTGTCATATTTACTAACATTATCAGGTATGTGATTCATTTTATCTGTTTCCTCCGTATTTTTCTCTGTTTAACGCTCAATCAGGCATTGCTGACATCTCTGGGCCTGTTAACAAAGAGTGCGGGATCTGTCCGGCGTTTCATTATTTTGTACCGAATATTCTGTCGCCCGCATCACCAAGACCCGGAACTATATAAGCGTGTTCGTTCAATTTTTCATCTTTGGCTGCGATGAATATATCAACATCAGGATGAGCCTTCTGCAGCGCTTCGATTCCCTCAGGTGCAGCGATAAGACACATAAAGATAATGTCTTTGCCGCCTCTTGCCTTGACAAAATCAATGGCTGCCACAGCTGAACCGCCTGTTGCAAGCATAGGATCAACTACAAATATCTGTCTTTTGTCTATGTCTGCAGGCAGTTTGCAGTAGTATTCCACCGGCTCGTGAGTATCAGGATCTCTGTAAAGTCCCACATGGCCTACCTTGGCATTAGGCACAAGTTCAAGCATACCGTCTACCATGCCCAGTCCCGCTCTTAAAATAGGAACTATTGCTATGTCCTCGCCCTTGAGCATTTTAACTGTTGTCTTGCAGATAGGAGTTTCGATGTCGACCTCTTCCAGAGGAAGCTGTCTTGTTGCTTCATATCCCATAAGCATTGCAATCTCTTTTACCAGCTGTCTGAAATCCTTGGTTGATGTTTCTGTCTTTCTGATTATTGCTGTCTTGTGCTGAATTAACGGATGATCAAATACATAAACTTTACTCATTTGGCTACCTCCATAATATTTATAATTAACTACATATTATTAAGCATATCAACTCTTCTCTGATGTCTGCCGCCCTCAAACTCCGTGTCCAGCCATGCCGCCGTAATTTCAAGAGCTGTTTTTTCATCAGTTGTCCTGCCTCCCATGGCAAGCATATTTGCATCATTATGTCTGCGCGTCATCTCCGCCATATTCACATCTGTGCACAGTGCGCATCTGATGCCTTTGATTTTGTTTGCGGCGATCGATATTCCTATCCCTGTACCGCAGCATACAATGCCTCTGTCGGCTCTGCCGTCTGCAACCGCCTCTGCAGCTGCTTTGCCAAATATCGGATAATCAACCGACTCCTCTGAATCCGTACCCAGATCCAGAACCTCTATATTTCTCTGCAGCAGATATTTTTTGACTGTTTCTTTGAGTGCATATCCGCCATGGTCTGAAGCTAAAGCTATTTTCATCATATCCTCCTATACTCTGACTATATTGTATCCTGCCGATTTGAGCATTCTGTTCATTACCGCAAAACCGACTCCGTCTGTATCCGAAAGCGCGCCTGCAAGTATCAGATCCACATTTTCCTTGTCAAGCTCTCTGAGCCTTGCAAAGAAATCATGCGCAGCCTCAATGAAGGCTTTTTCTTCAAACAGAATCACTCCGACTTTGTTGCCGAGTTTTTCGTTGAGCTCTTTGAGTCTTTCGATTTCTTTTTTGACCCTGTCTCTCTGCCCCTCTATTATCACCATATCCGCCTTAGGCGCATAGTGTTTGTATTTCATTCCCGGCGCTTTGGGTTTGAGGTTTTCGTCCTGACTCTGCCTGAGAACAGCAGGGTCTATCTCGACTTTTTTGCCAACAGCCGCCTCTATCTGCTCCGCCGTTATAATGCCGGGGCGCAGTATTACAGGTATATCTCCGGTAACATCAAGCACTGTTGACTCTATGCCGACTCTGCAGTCTTCGCCTTTGATAATTGCATCTATCTTGCCGAAAAGATCGTCGATTACATGCTGAGCCTTTGTCGGTGAAGGTCTGCCCGAAATATTGGCGCTTGGCGCCGCTACGGGACAGCCTGCAGCTTCTATCAGCTTTCTTGCGATTACCGTGTCGGGAAGTCTGATGCCGACCGTATCAAGACCTCCTGTTGTGGCATCGGGAAGTCCCTGTTTTTTCTTTACCACCAGAGTAAGCGGTCCCGGCCAGAAGTTCTCTATAAGCTTCACTATATCCTCGCTTAATCTCGGAGTAAGCTGCCCTATGTCGCTTGCTCTTGCAATATGAACTATCATAGGGTTGTCGCTTGGTCTGCCTTTTGCCGCATATACTGCTCTGACAGCCTCTTCATTAAATGCATCCGCGCCAAGTCCGTATACTGTTTCGGTGGGAAATGCCACAATCCCTCCCTCTGCCAGCAGTCTGCCTGCCGCAGCGATGTTTTCTTTTGTGGGTTCAAGGATTTTAGTTTTCATAATTTAGAATTCCTTCATCTTCTCTGCCTGATCCTCCGTAATCAGCGCATCTATCACTTCATCCATATCTCCGTCTATAAAGGAGTCGAGCTTGTAAATCGTAAGGCCGATTCTGTGATCCGATATTCTTCCCTGCGGGAAGTTGTATGTCCTGATTCTCTCGCTTCTGTCGCCTGAGCCGACCTGACTTTTTCTGGCGTCGGAGATTTCCTTGTGCTGCTCCTGCACCTTCATATCATAAAGTCTTGACCTTAAAACCTTGAAAGCTTTTTCTTTGTTTTTGAGCTGTGATTTTTCGTCCTGACAGGTTACCACAAGTCCCGTAGGCTCATGAGTAAGTCTTACGGCAGAGTCTGTGGTGTTTACACACTGTCCGCCGTTGCCTGATGCACGATACACATCGACTCTTACATCGTTTGGATTCAGATCCACTTCAACGTCATCAACCTCGGGAAGTACCGCAACTGTAGCTGCGGAAGTATGGACTCTGCCGCTTGACTCGGTTTCGGGCACGCGCTGAACTCTGTGCGCTCCGCTCTCGAATTTGAGTCTTGAATATGCGCCCTTGCCCTTGATAAGCATTACCGCTTCCTTGACTCCGCCTATGCCTGTTTCGTTAAGCTCCATAAGCTCTGTTTTCCAGCCTCTGCGCTCTGCATATCTCATATACATTCTGAGCAGGTCTGCTCCAAACAGGGCAGCCTCATCTCCGCCGGTACCCGCGCGGATTTCGAGGATTACGTTTCTGTCATCGTTAGGATCCTTAGGCAGCATCAGAATTTTGAGCTCGTCTTCTATCTGTTCGAGTTTTTCCTGTCCCTCCGAAAGCTCAAGCTTGGCCATCTCGCGCATTTCCTCATCGGGGTCATCGAGCATTTCCTTTGCTGCTGCTATATTCTCTTTGGTTATCTTGTATTCTTTGTATTTGTTAACAATGGGCTCCATCTCTCCCATTTCTTTAACGTGCTTCTGCCATACAGGCTGATTGTTTATGATGTCGGGGTCTGACACCTTCAATGCAAGCTCCTCGTATTTTTCAAGTATAAAGTCTAATTTATCAAACATTATGCACCTCTGTTTTGTTTTTTCTCAACTACATAGTATATCATACTTTGTCTGTATGTTTAAGGTGAATTTGTCTAAAAAAAACCGGAACTCAAAATTCCGGTAATTTTTATTAATCCATATTGTATTTCTGCTTGAATTTTTCAACACGACCGCCTCTGTTAACGAACTTCTGCTGGCCTGTGAAAAAC
>CAVJEY010000098.1:0-8032 GCA_963648745.1 Christensenellaceae bacterium Phil1 | reverse complement strand
GGACTTGAAGAAGGCAAAGCGGAGGGTCTTGAACAAGGCAGGAACGAAGGTCTTGAACAGGGTAGGAGCGAGGGTCTTGCAGAGGGCGAGGCTTCCGGCAGAGCAGAGCGTGAGATTGAGATGGCGAAGGCCATGAAATCCAAGGATTACCCGGTGGCTGAAATATCAGAGCTTACAGGACTTTCTGCAGAGGAGATAGAGAAGCTGTAGACGAATAACTGAATGATGACAAAGAGGCAGGAGGATGTTTTGGGGGCATCAATGTGCCTCTTTTTTTGGATATAATCAAAAAATGTTGTTTGAACAACACTTTTTTCTCCGAAAATAGTGTATTATATATTGGGTTATTGTAAATAAACAGAGGACTTTTAATGACTTTATATAATTCAAGACTTAAAAAGATACTGGCAGTGCTTCTGCTGGTGTATATAATTGCCGCGCCTGCTTCTGCATACGGTGAAAGCTCTTCGGGCTTTCGTGCCGACTCCATCAAAGTGACCGTAGGGTATTTCGGCGGACCGTATTACGAGAAGGCGGTGTTTTCACTGTCAGATCTGCAGAATATGTACGTCATAAACAGGGCGTATACATATATAGACAATCTGCCATCGGTCTGTGTTGACTGTGCTAAGGGAGTTGCTCTTTCTGAGGTTTTGAGCGAGGCGGGAGTTGATACGGGAGCCATAGACACCGTATATTTTTACAGCAACGACAAGCAGGGAGGGTATTATGTGGGCTTTAGCAGGAAGTTCCTGTTTGACAGCGAAAGATACTACTATCCCAACCTTGCCGCAAACTACAACCCTATAGACGGAGCTCTGCCGGGAGCTGACGAGGGCATTAGGGAAGTCGAAACAATGCTGGCGTTTTCCGATAACTGGGTCAGATACAACGAAAACACAGAGGAGTTTGTGGAGGACTACTCAAAGCAGACAAGCGTAAGCAGGTTCAGGCTGCTGTTTGGGATGACAGATATGAATGACAGAATGGCATCGAAATCGGTAAAATGGGTAAACGAGATACAGGTGATGCTCAAAGGCTCGCCTGAGATTAAAATTGCAGATGGTGATATAAAGCTGGCTGCAGGGCAGACATATTCCTTAAATCTCATAGTCAGAGCGGGTGATGATCTGATTGAAGATGTGATAAGAGGCGAGGCTGTATGGTCATCGGACAACGAGGAGGCCGTCAGTGTAGATGAAGAAGGTAATGTCACTGTTAACGGAGAGGGTGAGGCCAAAATCACAGTAACCTGCGGAGACAGAACTGCGACAGTTACGGTAAACGGCAAAGACAAAACTGATGACAGCGGCGGCGATTCCGGCGGCAAAGTCGGCGGAGGCGGCAGTGCAGACGGCATTACAGGAGAGGGCAATGAGGCATCAGGCAGCACTGACAAAAAAACATTGCCGAAAAAATATGATATAACGTCTGAAGTCAGCTCCAAAAGCATGGGCTCATGGAAAAGCTTTGAGATGAATAACGACAGCGAAGCGGAGAAGCTGCAGCTGCCGGACACAAAAAAACTTATGAAAATTACAGGACTTGGGATGCTGGCGCTGGCAGGATTAAGTGCCGCGGGCAGAATCATAGTATACAGGAGGGAAATATAGTATGTCTGATTTTAACAGTATTTTAAGGGCGGTATCTGCGGGGCTTGAGACTCCTGTAGTGATTATACTCATACTGCTTATTGTTTTAACGGTAATAATTCTCGGCACCCTTATAGGTGAGTTTTTTTCCGAGAGAAGAAAACTCAAAGTGAGTATGCCGCAGCTTGTGGACAGTATCAGAGACAAAGATGCGGATATATGTGAGACTGTTTCATCAAGCGGGCTTCTCAAAAGGCAGAAGCAGCTTATACTGGAGATAACAAAGCACAGTGCGCTTACGGCCATGCAGAGAGAATCACTTGCCGCAAACCTTGTGACAAAGGAACAGGCGTACTACAACCGCAAAATAAAGGTAACTGATATGATAGCAAAACTCGGGCCCATGTTCGGGCTTTTGGGGACACTGATACCTTTGGGCCCGGGAATCATAGCCCTGGGGCAGGGAGATACGGTAACGCTGTCAAAATCACTCCTTACGGCTTTTGATACTACGGTGGCAGGCCTCATATGTGCAGCGGTGGCGCTTGTGATTTCGGTAATAAGAAAAAGATGGTACAGCGAATATATGGCGGATACCGAAACCGTCATAGAGTGTATTCTTGAAGAGGAGGCGGGAGATATTGCTTAGAAGAAGCAGAAACAGAAGCCTTGTAAAAAACAGTTTTGAGGCAGAGGACGTAAACCCGATGGACAGCGTGTCCAATATGTCGGACGCAATGCTCATACTTGCGGTAGGAATAATGCTTGCCCTGATTATACACTGGAATGTGGACATATCAGGAGAACAGAAAGTCGTGGATGTGCAGAATACAGAGGAGATTTCCAATATGGAAAGCCTGAATGACGAGGAAGTAAACGAAGTGTCGCAGGAAAGCGGCCTTTCGGAAAAAGGCAGGGTGCTTTACGACGAAAAAACAGGGAAATACTACATGGTGATTGATGATGAATAAAACAAAACCTTTAAGAAGAATATTATCGGTGCTGCTTGCGGTATCGCTGGTGCTGTCGGTGATGTGCTGTGAGGCATTTGCCAAGACAAGAGAATCGCAGCCTGCGAAGGTGGTTTTTTTCTATGTTACAAACAGCAGCGGCGAGGATGTGCTTGCAAAGATATCCGATATAGAGGAGCTCAAAGCCTTGTCTCACGGTGCCAAAAACGGAGAAAACTACAGCTTTTCGTGTACGGACAACCTGCCTGCGCCGTGCTATGCAGAAGCGCAGGGCTTCACTCTTGCCGAATTTATAGCTTACATGAAAAAATCTCAGAGCGTGGCAAAAAATATATCCTACAGTGGAGAGGACAAGCTCTGCTTTATGGCAGATGACTCAAACGGCATATACAACAGATATATTACTGCAGATGCCGCGTCAAAAACAAGAAAATATGTTGAGGGGCTTTACAAGGGCTGGGATAAATTCGGCGCTTCAAGATGGGAAAACACCGAAGACAAGACGGTAAACAAATACAAGGAAACCGCATGGAAATCAGGAGAAAAAACTCCTGTAATACTTTCGACCTTTTCCTACAGCGGCAGAGCAACAGAGCCTATAGCAACAAAAGAATCCTCAGAAGGACTTAAAGAATACGTGCAGGCAAACGGAGGTACGGTCAAAGGCTGCCTAAGCAAAGACTACGGACAGCTCACAAGCCCGATGTATGAGGAAAAAGCCCTTACCCTATATATTCCGACGACCTATGATGATTTTATGTGCCGGTCAGGCTACAGCGGCAGAACAGCCTACGACAATTTCAAATGGATATATTCAATCAAACTGCTTATGAGTAAAAAACCGGACTTCAAATCAGACGGCAATGTTCCGGCAGCGGATGTATCGTTTTCACAGTCGGGAAATACCGTTACGGTAACTCTTGCCTGCAGTATGGACGGGGCAGGCATATACTATGATGACGGGACAAACGCGATAAACAAATCAGCGCAGACTCTGTATGAAAAACCGTTTACAATAGATGTTACAGGCAGAGACCTTGCAAAGGATCCTCTCGTGATACGCACTCATGCGGTCAAAGAGGGTTGCACGGATGAGGGTGAACAGACGACCTACTACTATCAGACTGCGCCAAAGCTTGAAAAAACGGCGGAGTATACGGCAGCAGGCACAGAGGATATTGTTCTTGAAGCCGGCAGCACTGTAAGCGACAGGACATGGGCTGACTGGACATCCAAAATCACAGGAATAGCATACAAGCTGACAGAAGCGGATGAGTACAGCAGTCTTGCATTGTCTGACTATACCATTGACAGGGCGGGAAGAAAAATAGTTATAAAAGCGGGAGGCATCACGATTCCCGGGATGTACAACCTGCAGGTAAGTGCGGCAGGCTACAGGGACAGAACCCTGAATATCACCATCAAAGGCAGCACCCCTGAAATCACGGCGGATGAATACTATATATACGGAGAGGAAATACCGCTTCATGCAGGCGGGGAATCCTCAGAATATGTACAGAATGCAGCCATTAAACTGTCGGCAAAGGGTGATACTGCCAAAGCTTCCGTAAGCTCGGTATATATAGACAGAAGCAGGGAGGGGCTGCTGGTTATCAGAGCGGAGTACTTTAAGCTGAGAAGCAGTGCTGTTAAGGCGTCGGGAGAATATACGGTATATATCAGCAACGGCAGCTATACGCCAAATAGCATCAGCATGGACATATCCGTTGCGGACAAAGATAAAATTGACGCATTTGATGCAAAAGCGGCAGAGTTTGCAGAGGTTGTGGAGGTAAATGAGGATAATTACGCGGAAGCATCGGAGCTGTTTGATATGTACAGTCTGCTTACGGACAGAGAAAAAACCCTTGTAAGTGAGGAAAGCACAGGCATAGCCGAGAGACTTGCCGAAACATATGAGACAGTAAAACAGGCAAAGTTCAAAGCCTCAAAGCCAAAGATAACTCTTGCCCTGTCCAAAACAAGGATAAAAGTATCATGGGCAGAGATTGAGGATGCAGACGGATACATTGTATACAGATGTGACAAAAAAACAGGCAAATTCAAAAAAACAGCCACTGTAAAATCCGTATCGTATACAGATAAAAAAATCACAAAGGGCAAAACCTACAGATACAGGATAAGAGCATACAGGGATACAGACAGCGGCAAAATATACAGTGCATATTCGGCTGTAAAATACAAGAAGGTGAAAAAATGAAAAGAAGTTTGAGAATTTTAATCTGCGCAGCTTTTATCGTGCTTGGCGCGGTATCCTTTGCGGGAGCCAAAACAGCAAGCTCGGATGCGGTATCAAATGTGTTTTTTTACGCTGAGGATTCGGCAGGCAAAAATACGCTGGTGACGGTAATGGATCTGGATGAGCTTGACATAAACGCCCACGGACAGGAAAACGGCAGCAGCTTTATGTCCCTTACAATAGACAGATTTCCTACGGTTCACTACTGCGAGGGAATAGGATATACTCTTGATGAGCTTTATCAGGAGGCTGTGAACAAAGCGACTGACGAAAACATAATCAAAAACGTTCAGAAGCTGAAATTTGAAGGAGATAACCGCATATACCTCAAAAGCACGGATGATAAGGACTACAAGGAAACTTATGATAATTATACATACAAAGAGCTTTACGGAGTTGACAGATATTACTTCCCGGTTCTTTATGATGCATTTATGAAATACGGCAAAAACTATACCAAAAGCGAGGCTGTTGTAAATGAAATATGGGAATCAGGTGTTAAAATGCCTGCGGTGGTGGCAGTCAAATCATACGGAGGCAGAGTCACCAACCTCATAGAAGAAGGCGTTTTCACATCCGATGTGACAGGCTCTGAGCTTGCCGGAGGACTTTCGGATCGTCTTGACAGACTCAATGTGCTTAGAATAATAATTCCTCAGACCGAGGAGGATATGCGAAATGCAAACAGCACCACAAACAATATCCGCAAGTGGATATATGATATGAAGCTTGTGACAGCCGGCAAATCACCGATTAAATCAAAAGGCACAGTGGCGGCTCCGACCTGCAGACTTGCGCTTGAGGGCAGCACCCTGACAGTTACGATGTCCTGCGCAACCGAAGGCGCTGTAATATACCATTCAATAAACGGCAACAGATTCACAAACACGCCGCAGTATGAATATACAGGCCCGATAGTCATAGAGGACTACAGCGGAGATCCTGTGAATATAGTTATGCACGCTGTCAAAAAAGGATATGATGACAAAGGCTCGGTATCAAAAGTATGCAGCAGCGCGACTGCAAAAGCAGAAATCCTTACGGTCAGAAGCTTTAAGCTGACTTCACCCGGAAGCAAAAAAATAAAGGCTTCGTGGAAAAAAACATCAGGCGTGTCGGGATACCAGATTAAAACGGCGACAGACAAAAACTTTACAAAAAACAGCAGGACATACACAGCCAAATCGTCAGTACAGACATACACAGTCAAATCACTCAAAGCAGGCAAAACATATTACGGCAAAATAAGGACATACAGGACAATAGACGGAGTGAAATACTACGGCAAATGGAGCAGCATCAAAAAGATTAAGGTTAAAAAATAAAGGAGAGAGGCAATGAAGCATATCAGAATACTGATTATCGCACTGATTGTTGCGGCGCTGCCTGTTATCTGCTTTGCGGGAAGTACGACTCTCAGCATATCAAAACCGACCCATGTCATATGCTCGGTGGGAGATGACGAAACCGGCAGAACAGTCACATGGTGGGCGCCCTATGAGGATACGGCTGCAGAGCTTTTGTACGGTGAAAACGATGATTTGTCGGATGCAGTCACCGTAAAAGCAAAGGAAGTGTGCAGCAGACAGGGAATGTTTGATGACTGCAGCGGCTACAGGATATATGAGGCCGAAATGAAAAACCTGCAGCCGGGATGTGACTATTACTACAAAGTGACCGGAGACCATATCAGGCAGACCCATGTTGCGGATACCTCCGGAGGGTTCTCGTTTCTGTATTTCGGTGATGCCCAGTACAATAAATCCGCAGATGATTACGATCTGTGGCAGGAGCTATTTGAGAACGCATACAGCCGCAATACCTCTGCTGCATTTGTGATGCTGGGAGGAGATATGGTAAACTTCGGGCAGGATGATGCCGAGTGGGATGAGTTTCTTCAGAGAGCAGATGATGTTCTTTCAAAGGTGCCTGCAGCCGCAGCGGCGGGCAACCACGAATGCAATGCCCAGGACACATATAAGCCGGAGATGATGCTTGACATATTCTCTTTTCCTCAGAACGGGCCTGCAGGCTTCAAAGAGGAATTCTATTCCTTTGATTACGGGGACTGTCACATACAGGTTCTGAACTCGGATGTTTTTGAGCAGCTTGCAAGAAAAAAAATAACGGCGGCTGAGCTTGAAAAAATAAACAGCTGGATCAGGCAGGATCTTAAAAACACGGACAAAAAATGGAAGGTGGCTGTAACCCATCACCCTGCATATGCGGTTGTGGACGATACCATTGCCGCGCAGGTTATGAAGTACTGGGAGCCTATATTCAGCGCTCAGGGTGCGGATCTTGTGCTTTGCGGACATCAGCACGTATACATGAGAACAAAAAACATGAACGGTGTCACCTATGTGATGGGTGTTTCGGGAAACAAGCTGTACTCGGACAGAAAACTGACCTATGCGGCCTGCTCTGAAGAATATGTGTCCAACTACCAGACGGTGAACATCAAAAATGATACAATGACTGTAAAATCCCTAGACAAAGACGGCAATGCTATTGATGAGTTTAAGCTGACGGTCAGAGGACAGCTTGCTGTCAGAGGCCTCAAAGTTAAAACGGCAGGCTCAGGGAGAATAACGGTGTCGTGCGATAAAAACGGACATTCGGACGGCAGGCAGATCAAAATGAGCACGGTCAGCAGCTTTAAAAGCAATGTTAAAACATACAAGATAAGCGGAAACAAAAAAACCGTGACAGGACTCAAAAAAGGCAAAACATATTATATTAAAATACGCAATTACAGAAAGATTGACGGGAAGCTGCATTACGGCAGCTGGAGCAGCGTCAAAAAAATAAAAGTGAAATAGGAGGGAGCCGCTGTGGAAAAAAGAATACTGTCTTTACTGATCTCAATTGTAATGATTGCCGTTTTCTCTGCGGGAGCCGGAATGCCGGTATATGCGGCATCATCCTCATGGGACGGCAAAAGCATCGATGTAAGCTGGTTTGATCCGTCACAAAGTGAATACCATATCTCGACAGGAGCGCAGCTTGCAGGCCTTGCAGCACTGGTAAACGGCATATACAACAAAGACTGCAAAGTCACCGCAGGCAAAAAATCATATATTACAGACAACAAAAGTGTAAACGACAGGAGCGCAGGGCCGGGCGGCAACAACCTGAGTACAGCGGAATATCATTACGGAGCATATAACTTTGCAGGCAAAACGGTATACCTTGATGCGGATATTGAC
>CAVJEY010000097.1:0-8187 GCA_963648745.1 Christensenellaceae bacterium Phil1 | reverse complement strand
CTTCTGCAAATAAGAAAGTCTCATGAAATGTGAGAGTGACTAATATATATCCTCAAGCTGCTTCTTTACACTTTCAAAAGAAGTGGAGCCTGCTGATAACTTGGCTTTGATGCAGGCCTCAGGAGCTATGTGCTCATAGATGTCCGTATCAAATCTGTCCGAGAATGTTTTCAGAGTTTCAAGAGGCAGATCCTCTATTGCGGTGTTCTCATTTATGCAGTAGAGTACCAGTCTGCCAATTATTTCATGGCAGTCTCTGAAAGGTATTCCCTTTGAAACCAGATAATCGGCAGCGTCTGTAGCGTTCATAAATCCGTTCTTTACGGCGGATTTCATTCTGTCCTTATTGAATGTGACGGTTGAAATCATCTCTGTAAATATGGACAGCGAGGCTTTTAGCGTATCCGATGCGTCAAACACCGGAGGCTTATCCTCCTGCATATCCTTGTTATATGCAAGAGGCAGGCTTTTCATAATGGTGAAAAGCGTAATCATATCGCCGTATACCCTGCCTGTCTTGCCCCTGATAAGCTCAGCCATATCGGGATTTTTTTTCTGCGGCATAATACTGCTGCCTGTAGCAAAGGCATCGTCCATTTCAACAAAACCAAACTCGGTTGAATTCCAGAGGATAAGCTCCTCGCAGAACCTTGAAAGGTGCATCATTGAAATCGAGCAGGCCGAGAGAAATTCCAGAGCGAAATCTCTGTCGCTGACAGCATCGAGGCTGTTTGGGCAGATTCCCGCAAAGCCCAGCTCCTGTGCAAGAAAATCTCTGTCTGTATTGTAGGTTGTTCCCGCGAGTGCGCCGCAGCCGAGAGGAAGCATATCGGTTCTGCCAAAGCAGTCGGCAAAACGCTTCTCGTCTCTGTCAAACATATTGTAGTATGCCAGCATATAGTGTGCCAGTGTGACAGGCTGCGCTCTCTGCAGATGAGTGTAACCGGGCATTATTGTTTCCTGATTCTTCTCTGCAATATCATACAGCGCCGATTTCAGGGATTTGAGAAGTGACTGTATCTCATTGATTTCCTGTTTGAGGTACATTCTGAAATCGACAGCCACCTGATCGTTCCTGCTTCTTGCAGTGTGCAGCTTCTTGCCGACATCTCCTGTTCTTTCGGTGAGGATACTCTCTATATTCATATGAATATCCTCCTGCTCTATAGTAAACTCTATTTTACCCGCTTCTATATCCTCTTTGATTTCTTTGAGAGTGCTGATTATTTTATCGGCCTCGTCTTTTGCTATTATGCCCTGCTTTGCAAGCATTGCCGCGTGAGCGCAGCTGCCTGCAATATCCTGAGCATACATTCTCTGATCAAAAGGTATGGAAGCATTGAATTCATTAGCAGATGAAGTCGCTGTTTTTGTAAACCTTCCTTTCCAGAGCTTCATTAGGTTTGGTACCTCCTTCTTTAATCTGTTTCTGTATTGCACGAATCTTCAGAGGCAGTGAGAACAGGTTGATGAAACCTTCTGCGTCGCTCTGGTTATATACTTCATCTTTGCTGAATGTAGCAAATTCCTCATTGTACAGCGAGTTAGGCGACTGAGTTGCAGCCGGAATTGCAGAGCCTTTGTAGAGCTTCATTTTTACAATACCGTCAACGTCAGCTTCGATTGAATCAACAAATGCCGAGATTGCAGCTCTCAGCGGTGTGAACCACAGACCGTCATATACAAGCTGTGCAAATTTCTGTGAAACAATGTTCTTGTACTGAATCGAATCCCTGTCAAGTATCAGTTTTTCGAGTGCTGCGTGAGCCTTGTAGAGAATAGTTCCGCCCGGAGTTTCGTACACACCACGGGATTTCATACCTACAAGTCTGTTCTCAATTATATCTATAGTTCCGACACCGTTTACCGAGCCGAGTTCGTTTAATTTTGTAAGCAGCTCGATAGGTCCCATTTCCACTCCGTCAAGAGCTACAGGAACACCTGCCTTGAAAGTGATGTCAACATAGGTTGCCTTGTCGGGAGCCTTCTCGATAGGAACTGATTTAACGTGTATATCGTCAAGGTGTTCGTTCCAAGGGTTTTCGAGATTGCCGCCCTCGTGACTGATGTGCCATATGTTTTCATCTCTGCTGTATATCTTTTTAACTGTCTGCTCGATAGGAATATTGTGAGCTTTGGCGTATTCTATACATTCTTCCCTTGAACTTAACTCCCATTCTCTCCAAGGTGCGATGATTTTGATTGACGGGTCTAATGCCTTGATGGTTGTTTCAAATCTTACCTGGTCGTTGCCTTTGCCTGTGCAGCCGTGCACGATGTAGTATGCGCCTTCCTGATTTGCAATCTCAACCAGTTTTTTTGCCATCAGAGGTCTTGCCATTGATGTTCCCAGCAGATAATCGTTTTCGTATATTGCGCCTGCTTTGAGTGTAGGCCATATGTAATCTGTTATGAATTCTTCACGGATGTCAAGAACATATGATTTGGAAGCGCCTGTTGCCAGAGCTTTCTGGTTGATTTTGTCAAAGTCATCGCTCTGACCTGCATTGCAGCATACGCAGATTACGTCAAAATCGTAATGCTCTTTTAACCATGTAACTATAATTGATGTGTCAAGTCCGCCTGAATAAGCGAGTACAACTTTTTCCTTTGCCATTTTTCTCTCTACCTTTCTTATTTTATATCATAAATTTATTTAGCTTTGTCAACTTGATTATGATTATACACCGATATAAATAATTATGCAAGAGAAAATGAATAAATATTTATAAAAAAGTTGTTTTTAATGCATAAACCCCGTGTTTATACAGCGAAATGTGAATAAAATCTACTGCTGCCGCCGGGCAGAGGCCATATGAGGCAGGGCGATTGCTGTGATTATCAGGATGCCGCCTGTTATACCTGCTGTGTTTACGGATTCATTCAGGAATATTACTCCAAGACTTCCTGCCACCAGAGGATTAAGGGCGCACATCAGGCCTGCCGTTTCTGCGGTGGTGCCGCTTTGGGCGACAGGCTGGAGGGTAAAGCCAAAGCCCGTACACACTATTGCAAGAATAATTATCATAGCCCACTCATTGCTGCTTTGAGGCAGGTGCGGCGTTTCAAATATGAAGGAAAAAACAAGTCCCAGGACTCCCATGGTTCCGACCTGAACTATACCTGTAAGCAGGGCATCTCCTTTTTTTGAAAGCCTGTCGGTTGCGATTATGGCGACGGCGTAGAGAACTGCGGCAAGCAGGCACAAAAGCTCTCCGAAGGTCAGCAAAAACGCGCCGGATTTCAGCGTCAGAAGCCCCACTCCGGCAAGGGCGGCTGCTGCGGAAATTACGGAAAAAAGCTTCGGAAGCCGCCTGCACAGGACTGCTTCAAACAGCGGCACGAATACTATCGCCGTGTTTTCGAGAAACGAGGTTACAGACGAGTCTGTGAATTTCAGCCCGAACAGCTCGGCGCACATAACAGCGAAGAATATGCTGCCCAGAATTACTCCGTTTTGAAATGATGTTTTATCTATATTGACAACTCTTTTGAAAAACAGCACAGACAGGAATATGAAGGCGAGAATGAATCTTACTGCCATAAGATTGAGGGGATCCAGATTCTCCATTACTATTTTTGAAAAAATATACGATGTGCTTCTTGCGATTATCACCGCAGCAAGCAGCAGCTCTGCAGATTTTCTGCTCATATATACCAGCTCCTTTGATTTGTTGACAAAATTATACTTCGGGCATATACTTTGAGTAAAGCGAGAATAAATCAAACGATTGTTGAGGAAATATCAATGGATACAGAAAAATGCAAAGCCCTCATAACTACGATTGAGGAGGGCAGCCTGTCGGCTGCTGCGGACAGACTGGGCTATACGCCGTCGGGAATCAGCAGAATGATGGCGGCGCTTGAAGAGGAAACAGGCTTCAGGCTTCTTGCAAGAAGCAGAAACGGAGTTGTGGCTACGGCTGAATGTGAAAAAATGATGCCGGTGTTTCGCGAGCTGATATACTGGGGAGAGCAGTATCGCCAGTATGCTTCTGAAATCTGCGGGCTTGAGAGAGGTACTGTTACGGTGGGGATATCCTACAGCTCATACTACAGATGGCTGTCTGAGCTTGTGGCAAAATTCTGCAGCAGGTATCCGGGCATAGAGGTCAGGACTTTGCAGGCAAACAGCACCAATCTTTACATTGCAATGGAGGAGCACCGCGCCGATCTTTGCATAGTCAGCAGGAGAGAGCCGGATTTCAGATGGATACCGATAAAGGAAGATCCGATGGTGGTGTGGGTGCCCGAGGGTCACAGGGCTGCCGGGGCAGGTTTTTACAGGGATACCGACCTTGAAACCGAAGGCTATATAGAAACCTTTCCGGAGGAGGAAACCGACAATGCCAGACTTCTTGCCCGCAGGCATATAAAGCCTATGGTAAAATTCAGCACGACAGACAATTATGCCACATACTGCATGGTCGAAAACGGGCTTGGAGTAGCCCTTATGAACGGCATAGCCATGGGCAGCTGGCAGGGCAGGGTAAAAGCCGTACCCATAGACCCTCCGGAGATGATAAGCATAGGCTTCATCTGCCAGAGTGATGCGAATATTTCACCGGCGGCAAAGCGGTTTGCCGATTTTGCTTTAGAATATTCTTCAGAAATGAAATAACGGTATTGAATTATACTCCGAAAAACAAGTATAATATAGGTAAGAACAGACAGGAGGTGGCCAAAATGAAAAAACAGGTGGTTACAATAAGCAGAGAATACGGCAGCGGCGGCAGAGAAATCGGCAGACTGCTGGCAGAGAGCATGGGAGTTCCGTTTTATGACAGAGAAAAAATAGATGAGCTTACATCGGGCAAGGGCTATTCCAAAGAGGTGCTTGACAAAGCTGAAATGAAAGCCAAAAACAGCTTTTTATACAACCTCACAACCGCGCTTGGCGGCAGCGGCATAGAGGGCAGCGGTATAGACGGTCTTTCGCTCAACGAAAAGGTGTTCCTCGCGCAGTTTGATACAATCAAAAAACTGGCGTCCGAGGGTCCGTGTGTAATCGTAGGCAGATGCGCAGACTATGTGTTAAGAGATATTCCGGAGGCTACCAATATATTTATATATGCAGAGCCGGAGGACCGTATCGAAAGAGCAATCAGAGAATACGGGGTTTCGCCTGACGAGGCCAAAGGATGGGTTGCTATATGCGACAAGGCCAGAGCCAACTACTACAATCACCATACGGGCAGAAGATGGGGCGAGGCCGTAAACTATCATATGTCAATAGATTCGGGCTATATATCAAAGGAAAATATAGTTAAACTGATTGAAGAATATATGGAATTAAGAAAGTAATTGTGATAACATAGAATTTAGTCCGGTCATCATAAGACCGGCAGTATATTTGCCGCTTCCCATTCGAGGCGGAGATGAAAGGAATGATTGATATGGCAGACAAAAAAGGCACTTATTATATAAGTACCCCTATTTATTACCCAAGCTCAAACCTGCATGTGGGACACACATACTGCACCGTAATGGCGGATGCAATGGCAAGATTCAAAAGAATGACAGGCTATGATGTAATGTTCCTGACAGGCACGGACGAGCATGGGCAGAAGATAATGAACATCGCGCAGGAAAAAGGCGTATCTCCTCAGGAATATGTTGATGAGGTTGTCGCAGGCATCAAAGAGCTGTGGAAAACCATGGAGATTTCCAACGACGATTTCATAAGGACTACAGAACCAAGACACATCAAAAGAGTTCAGGATATATTTATGAGACTGTACGAAAAGGGAGATATATACAAGAGTGAGTACGAGGGTCTGTACTGCACTCCATGCGAATCCTTCTGGACAGAGAGCCAGCTTGTTGACGGCAAATGTCCCGACTGCGGCAGACCTGTGCAGTCAGCCAAGGAGGAAGCGTACTTTTTCAGACTTTCAAAATATGCGGACAGGCTGCTTGCACTTTATGAGGAGCACCCTGAGTTCCTGCAGCCTGAGTCCAGAAAAAACGAGATGGTTGCATTTATAAATCAGGGACTTGAGGATCTGTGCATTTCCAGATCGACCTTTGACTGGGGAATACCTGTGCCTATTGACAATAAGCACGTAATATATGTATGGCTTGACGCTCTCACAAACTACATCACAGCGCTGGGATGGCCTGACGAGCCGGAAAAATACAACAAATACTGGCCTGCTGATGTGCACCTTGTAGGCAAGGAAATCGTCAGATTCCATTCGATTATATGGCCTGCAATGCTGATGAGCGCAGAGCTGCCGCTTCCGAAACAGGTAAGAGGCCACGGCTGGCTGCTGCTGGGCGGAGAAAAAGTAAGCAAATCCAAAGCCGCCAAGGGCGCTGATGTTGTCGATCCCGTAATCCTTATAGAAAGATACGGTATTGATGCGCTCAAATACTTCCTGCTTCGTGAATACACTTTCGGACAGGACGGCGTGTTTACCAACGAAGTGATGCTAAAGAGAATGAACTATGACCTTGCAAACGATCTGGGCAATCTGGTATCAAGAACAGTTTCAATGATTGAAAAATACAGCGGAGGCACTGTTCCGGAGGCAAGGGGACCTGAAGAAGCGGTCGATGCGGATCTAAAAGCTGTTGCAACAGGCGCAGCTGCAAAGGTTGAGGAGCAGATGGATAAATTCGCATTCAATATGGCTCTTGAAGAAATCTGGGTTGCAGTAAGAAGAGCCAACAAATATATAGACGAAACCACACCTTGGATACTGGCTAAGGACGAAGCATTAAAAGACAGACTTGATACTGTTATGCACAACCTTGCTGAAACCATCAGAATCATATCAGTTCTGATATATCCGTTTATGCACACCACCTCCGAAAAAATCAGAAAACAGATGGGACTGTGGTATGCAGAGCCTGTATGGGAGGACGCTTCCGTATTCGATATGATGAACGGTGAGCAGGTCAAAAAAGGCGACGCAATATTCCCAAGACTTGATATCGAAAAAGAGCTTGAGGAGCTGGCGGCACTGGGCGCACCAAAAGAAAAAAACATACCCCTGAAGTTAAAAGATGAGCTTGACCTCAGAGTAGGTACAATTCTTGAAGCCGAGAAGCACCCTAAGGCAGACAAGCTGCTGGTATTTCAGGTACAGATGGGAACAGAAAAAAGACAGATTATATCCGGTGTTGCAAACCATTTCAAGCCTGAGGAATGTGTCGGCAAAAAGGTTGTGGTTGTCGCAAATCTTGCACCTCGCAAATTAAGAGGGCTTGAATCAAAGGGTATGATTTTATTCGCAGACGATATGGCAGACGGCAAAGAGACTCTGCAGTTTGTCACAACAGCTGCAAAGGATGGTAACCCGGTAACATAGAAACTGCAGATATTTAAGGTGCGGATATCCCGCACCTTGTTTTTACGGAGGAGCAAATGCTATTTGATGCACATACACATATAAATGAAAAAAGTCTGAGCGACAGTGAGAGAGCGGACTTCATAAAATCAGTTGAAGATGCTTGCATGGATGGAGTTGTTGATGTGGGATACGACCTCGAAAGCTCGGCGCTTGCGGCAAAGCACGCGGATATGTATGAATGGTGCTATGCGGCGGTAGGCTGTCACCCGCACGATGCGGACAGCTTCGATGAGCTGCAGCTTGAAATGATAAGAGGGCTGGCGCTCAAAAAAAAGGTGGTGGCCATAGGTGAGATAGGGCTTGATTTTTACAGAAACCTTTCAGACCCGGAAGCGCAGGAGTACTGGTTCAGAAGGCAGATACAGCTTGCCAACGAGCTCAAAATGCCGATAGTTATTCACGAAAGAGATGCGGTGCAGGCGGTTATGGATATTCTCAAAGAGGAGGGAGCTTTCAGAGATGAGAGAAAATCATGGTTTCCTGCGAGAAAAGGTCCAGGTGGTGAAATGACACCTGATGCCAGAGTTATGATACACTGTTTCTCTGCCAGCAGAGAGGTGGCAATGCAGTATGTAGCTCTGGGCGCCACAATATCGGTGGCAGGACCTGTGACCTACAAAAACAACCGCAGGACCGTAGAGGCTGTGGAGGCGGTTCCCATTGAGTATCTGACAGTTGAAACAGATGCGCCTTATCTTACGCCTGAGCCGAAGAGAGGCAGAAGAAACGTGCCTGCCAATGTCAGATACACGGCGCAAAAAGTAGCGGACATCAAGGGTATGAGCCTTGAAGAGGTGGCGGAGATTACAAGCCGCAATGCGAAGGTGTT
>CAVJEY010000096.1:0-8207 GCA_963648745.1 Christensenellaceae bacterium Phil1 | reverse complement strand
TGCTTACTTTTTTAGCAAACACAGTGAACGCCGCACTCATGGAAAGACCTAATTCAGAACATACCTGTTCCATGCTCTTTTTTACATCTGCGTCCAGCTTGAAATTAACATTAACTGCCTGTGACATATACAACACTCCTTTCTTGCTTATAGTATACGCAATGATAAAGAAAAAGTCAAGAAAATTTCTTTGATTTTTCTTTATCATAGATTTTTATTGAAATTTCGGAGCTTTTCACACTTTTTTTGACGTTATTTCTTCATTGAGTTGCAAAAATCGGGGAAGTTAAGATATTTACAGCAGTTTCAAAGCAATGCAGATGTTCTTTCATCTCGGATACAGGTAACCGGGAATTCCCGCCCGAATTATTAATTCGCAAAACCTCCTGCATTCTGACAGGGTATACAAAATATATACTTATTTTATCATATGTCGGGTGAATTTTTAAGAACTCCGCAGGTTGCCTGCCGTATGCTTTGGTGCTAAAATATATGAAAAGGCAAATAATATGTACAGGTGAAGGTTTATGAAAAATTATGATAAGGCTCTGTTTCAGATTATGAGCAGAGAGGAGTTTAACAGTAAATACGGTGAGAGTATTTCAGGCTGCGGAGAGCTTGCCGGAAGTCTTAAATCAATGCGCTACTGCAAGGCGGAGGTTTTTAAGGACTGTATTACAGGTATGATACGCCTGCCTAAAAAAAACGATTTATACAGAGATGCCCGCCTTACATTCGGGTTCTGTCTGACAGAATCTGAAATTGTTTTTGTCGAAAACACCGGTGAATTAAGACCATGGATAGAAAACCAGGCTGAAATTCTGGGTGATACGTTTACTCCGGGGCAGCTTCTGATGCAGGTTATGGGTAATATGATATCAGATGATATTCTTTATCTTTCACATATTGAAGAGCAGACAGAGATGCTTGAGGATAATATCGCAGACGGCAATACCGATAATTTTTTCGTGTCGCTTACAAAATACAGACGCAAGCTGTCCGAGCTTAATGCGTACTATGACCAGCTTGTCGATATCGGTGAGCTCCTGCAGCTTCCTGTATGTGCTTCATTCATATCGGGAACTGACGGCTGGGACAAATATACAAGGCGCTGCGAACGTCTGCAGAATCATGTCCAGTTCATAAGGGAAAATCTGCTGCAGCTTGGGGAGCTTTATCAGTCTATGCAGGATGCGCACCAGAACAGAATAATGGGTTTTCTGACTGTCATTACGACGTTTTTCCTGCCTCTTACGCTGCTTACGGGCTGGTACGGCATGAATTTCAGGCATATGCCTGAGCTGAGCTGGAGATACGGATATATTGCAGTAATTGTTGCGGTTGTAATTATAGCTGTATGCGAGTTCATATATTTTAAGAAAAAGAAATATTTCTGACAGCAAACACCTGTATCCTGCCGTTAATTCACAGCAATGCAGGTGTTATTTATTGTGCGGCTGCCATGTGAACAATAAAAGAGCCCATCTGTTACAATGAGCTCTCCGGTCTGGAGGCGACACCCGGATTTGAACCGGGGAATAAAGGTTTTGCAGACCTCTGCCTTACCACTTGGCTATGTCGCCGAATTGGCTAGGGTAGCAGGATTCGAACCTGCGCATGACGGAATCAGAATCCGTTGCCTTACCGCTTGGCGATACCCCAACGACTATACAGTTATTTAATTAATGGGGTGGATAGTGGGATTCGAACCCACGCATAACGGAGCCACAACCCGCTGTCTTAACCACTTGACTATACCCACCATACAGTTAGTATAACCTTTTTACTGTAATTTATAAAAAAGTTGGCGACCTGGAACGGGCTCGAACCGTCGACCTCCAGCGTGACAGGCTGGCATTCTAACCAACTGAACTACCAGGCCGCATAATAATCGCTTGCGGCTCTTACGAGCCACAAGCTTTGTGGTGGGAGTTACAGGGCTCGAACCTGTGACCCTCTGCTTGTAAGGCAGATGCTCTCCCAGCTGAGCTAAACTCCCAAACTCTTAAAAATGGTAGCGGCGAGTGGAGTCGAACCACCGACCTTCCGGGTATGAACCGGACGCTCTAGCCAACTAAGCTACACCGCCGTACCAGTCAGATTTAAGCGTTACCGCTTTTAATCACTGCAAGAAATATGTTACCATTTTCAAGCCGTTATGTCAACAACTTTTTTATTCTGAAATCATATTTCTATTACAGGCTGCCGATGTGACAGCTTGATTATCTTACCAAAACGAAGCCTGAATGTCAATAGTTTTGCAACAAATTTTTGGCTGTTTTCTAATTAATTATTCTTCTCACTCCGAGAATTGTCCTGTAGGTTGCAGAGCCTGTTGTAATTCCCGTTCTTGGTGAGCTTGCGTGTATTATCATGCCGCCACCGGCATACAGTGCCACATGGTTAGGATATATGATCAAATCTCCCGGCTGCGCCTCACTGTACGAAACAGCTTTGCCGCAGTTAAGCTGCGCATATGAATTGTGCGGAAGCGAATATCCGAAATGTGCATATACAGACATTGTGAAGCCTGAACAGTCAGTACCGTTTGTAAGGCTTGCTCCGCCGTACACATACGGATTTCCTATAAACTGTCTTGCGTAATCAACAACTGCGCTGCCTCTTGCCTTGGTACCTTTGTATACAACAGCCTTAACCGGCTCTTTTGTCACTTCAGAGGAAATTATGTCCTTGTCTACGGTTTCTCCGTTTTCTTTTGTCACAACCGCAGTAATTGTCTTTTCACCTTTTTCGCCCTCTGTTTTGACTTTGGTTTCGCCTATATACAGCTTGCTTGATTTAATGTATTTTGTATCGTAATCTATTTCTTTGGTGTATGTTATTTCCTCAACGCTGCTTACCGTAACAAGAGGATTTGTTTCATACAGATTAATCACGTCCCCTTTGTGGAGATCGTCAAGATCCGTATCTTCGTTCCATTCTTCAAGCTCATCAACGGAAATATTGTTCTCATCAGCAATTTCCCATGCCGTATCGCCTTTTTTTACTTCGTAAGTGACCTTTTCCTCAACTCCGGTCATTATATATTCAAGAGTTTCATCCATATCGTCAACAACAGGAGTTTCCATTCCTCTTTTGAGCTCGGTAGGCTGTGCTGAAATCTCCTCCTTGACTTCAACTGACTTTACATCGGAATCCTCAGTCAGATAGTAATTGGTTATGTCCTCTATGAGCTGGTTTGCTTCTTCCTCCGAAGCAGCCATACAAACTGTCTCGCCGTTTATTGTCACATCCCACGGTTCTTCCACAACGTCACCGTCTGCAGTTATTGCATACGGCTGTGTAACATTGAGCACCACCAGGGTGCCGGCTGCAATTACAATCGCACCGAGCGCAACTCCTATACCTGTTTTTATTTTTTTCTTCCTGCTGATGTTTTCAGGGTTAAAGAATTTCTTAATGTCCATAAGTCATTGTTCTCCTTTACACAGGTACAATTTTAGTCCCAATTGCGGCAAAAGTCAATGAAAGTACGGACATTTCACTCAAATTTCACAAAAAAAGACGAAGTTTTACCGCTCCGCCTATATATCAAGACTATATATTGGGGTATACACAGTCCTCCCGTTTATAACCTCCGACTGCATCAGCTCTATTGATCTGACAGTCATGCTCTCATCATACAGTCCGTCACAGTAGTAGTCCTCATCAAAATCATCATAAAGCGTGCAGCTTCGCGCCAGTGTGATATGAGGTCTGAACGGCTTCTCATCTACAGGTATGTCAAGGTATGCAAGCTGCCTTACAATGTTTCTCTGCAGCACATCCAGCTCCTCTGACTTCGCTATGCCTCTCCAGTACAGATACTCTCCGCCTCTCCTGCCTCTGAACCTGCCGAAATCCCCCAGCGATATTTCAAAAGGGCCGTACTCAAAATTGGATACTGCGTAAATCATGGCATCCTTTACTGTCTGCAGATTTCTTCTGTCAAGCTCTCCTATGAATGCAAGCGTAAGATGCAGGTTTTCCGTAAGAGAGAAATTGCCTCTCTTAGCTTCATCTCTGAGATCCTCTATATTGTTTTCGAGTTCTTCTTTGATATTATCATCAAAATTTATGGCTATAAACAATCTCATCGTTCCTTATCCTCCCTGTCATACAAAGCAAAGCCTGCACCCTGCCTGGAAGTGCAGGCCGTAATCTCATTAACAGCATCCGCTACAGCAGCCGCCGCAGCCGTTGTCGCCTCCTCCGCCACAGCCGCCGTCATGTCCCCCGCAGCCGCCTCCGGCAAAGTCATATTCAAGAGTTCCGTTTACAAATTCCGAAATAACCCTGTCGGCATCTCCTTTGACTCCAGGGAAATACATGATTCCGGCAGCAGCCAGCATCTGACCTGCCGTATCTCCGATATTGCCGCAGATAACTATTTCTATACCGTTTTTCCACAGAACATCCACTGCGCCTGCGTGTCCGTTTGCGGAGTCATTGTCTATAATCTCTGAGCCGATTACCTCAAGTCCTTTTAATCTGTAAATTTTGAACTGAGGCGCGTGACCGAAATGTTCGCAGACCTGACCGTTTTCGTAAGGAACCGCGATTTTGCCTATTCCGTCCTCATAAGCCGGGCCTTCCTCTGACGGTGCGGCACACGGACTTGCACAGCCCTCACATACGCCGTCACAAGGCTCAGGCTCCATGCCTTCAAGGTTTTCGAGCATATCAACTACAGGCCTCAAGGCTTCGACATCGGCAAGCTCCATCATGCCTCTGTCGCAGGCTGCCGCAACCTTGGGATTTATAGGGAGCTTAGCTATTGTTTCAACGCCGTATTTAACTGATACAGCCTCTATATTGCTGATGCCGAATATTGCGTGCTGTCTGCCGCAGTCAGGGCATTCATAATATGACATATTCTCAACCATTGCAAGAATAGGCACATTCATCATCTCAGCCATTTTGGCCGCTTTTTCGACTATCATGGATACCATATCCTGAGGGGTTGTAACAACGATAATACCGTCAACAGGAAGCGACTGGAACACTGTAAGCGCCACGTCTCCTGTTCCCGGAGGCATATCAACAAACATAAAGTCAACATCACCCCATACAACATCGGTCCAGAACTGCTTGACAGCTCCGCCTATCACAGGGCCTCTCCATACTACCGGATCGCTGTCGTTTTCGAGCAGCAGGTTTATTGACATTGTTTTAATTCCTGTCTTGGTTGCAACAGGGATTATACCCTCGTCATCAGCCTGTGCCTTGTCGATTATGCCAAAGGCTCTAGGAATCGACGGACCTGTAATATCCGCGTCCATCACAGCCACATCGTAGCCCTCACGGTTCATTGCAACAGCAAGCATTGAGGTCACCGAGGATTTGCCTACCCCGCCCTTGCCGCTTACTACGCCTATAACCTTTTTGATGTGTGTTGATTCAAGCGGCTTTTCTATGAAATCAGTTCTCTCTTCACAGTTGCTGCCGCAGCTTTCGCAGTTATGTGTGCAATCTGCCATAATTTCCTCCCGTATTCTAACAGTTAACTGTCTTGTTGCTTAAAAAATATACTGCCCGAAATGTCGGACTATGTTGTAGTATATCACTTTTTTTATTACTTTTCCACTATTGCTTTTAACATATCCGGGAGTTATAATATTTTTGTTATGAATAAATTAAAAATTATGCTGGCAGTTGCTGTATGCAAACTGTCGAGAAACTTAATACGCCTGATGGGCAGAGGCGGTACCGATATGCCGGGCAGACTGGCACTCAAAATCTGTCCCGAACTTCTTAAATATCTTGCAAAAGACGTCACCACTCTGATTGTCACCGGAACCAACGGCAAAACCACAAGCTCAAGAATGCTTGAGCAGTGCCTTATAAACAACGGCTGCTCGTATATAGCCAACAAATCCGGCGCAAATCTCCTCAGCGGCATTACCGCAGAATTTGCCGCAAACGCAGGTCTTACAGGCAAAATGGCCTGTGATTATGCGCTGATTGAAGCCGATGAGGCAGCATTCAAGATGGTAGGACTTTATACCAGCCCCAAATATGTGCTTGTTACAAACGTGTTCAGAGATCAGCTTGACCGTTACGGCGAGATAACCCACACTCTTAATAATATACGGATAGGGCTGGAGCATTCACCTGAGGCTCTGGTATGTATCAACGGCGACTGCTCGCTTTCGGCATCACTCAGAGATGATATTCCGAACAAGGTTGTTTTTTTTGGTGTAAACGTCCCTATATACAAAGAGATGGTTACAGAGGTTTCCGATGCTCCGTACTGCATCAGATGCAAGACAGAATACAGATATGAATACAGAACCTACGGTCATCTCGGAGGGTATTACTGTCCGAAATGCGGCTACAGAAGACCTGAACCGTCTGTTGCTGTTACCGAGATCATATCCACCGACGAAACAGCCTCAAAGGTTGTGATGAATGTTGCAGGCAGGGATATGACAGTTGACATCAACCTGCCCGGAGGCTACAACATATATAACGCAGCAGGTGTTATGGCCATAGCAACCGCCGCAGGATTCTCACCTGAATCGGCAGTATCTGCGCTTTCGGATTTTGAATGCGGCTTCGGCAGAATGGAAAAGTTTGAAATGAACGGCAATGATGTTCAGATGATACTTATCAAAAACCCGGCAGGCTGCAATCAGGTGCTTAATTTCCTTGCAAACCTTGATACGCCGTCGGCTTTCACCGTATGCCTCAATGACAACTATGCAGACGGTACGGATATATCATGGATATGGGATGTTAATTTTGAAGGACTTCTGGAATGTGACGATATGCTCACCGATATATTCATATCCGGCAAGCGTGCGGATGATATGGCGCTGAGATTCAAGTATGCGGGCTTTGACACGGACAGGCTCCATGTAATCAAAGATTATGACAGGCTGATTGATGCCATAGAGCAGCAGGAGCATCCATGCTATATAATGCCGACCTATACCGCAATGCTGGATTTAAGAGAAAAAATAAGCAAAAGATACGGTCTTAAAGACTACTGGAAATAAGGAGATTAAATGGAACTTAAAATATGCCACCTGTATCCTGATATCCTGAATCTTTATGGGGATCAGGGCAATATAATATGCATGAAAAAACGTCTTGAATGGCGCAATATAGACTGCAGCATCACCGAAATATCCATAGGCGAAACCGCAGATTTCACCGATTTTGATATATTTTTTATCGGCGGAGGGCAGGATTTCGAGCAGGAGATACTGCTTGGAGATCTTGCAGGCGGCAAAGCGGATGAAATCAAAGCTGCAGTTGCTGACGGCAGGACATTTCTTACTATCTGCGGCGGTTATCAGATGCTTGGCAGCTATTACAGGACATGGGACGGCCAGATGTGTGAATTCATTGGCGCTGTAGATTACTACACTGTCGGTGCAAAGGACAGAATGATAGGCAATTTTATGTATAAGTGCGGCGCCGAAAGCGGCGGCAGCACTGTTGTAGGCTTTGAAAACCACAGCGGCAAGACATTCCTTGGTGCGGGAGTATCCCCTCTCGGCACCATACTGTCAGGCTACGGCAACAACGGCGAGGACAAGACTGAAGGTGTCAGATACAATAACGTTTTCGGAACCTACAGCCATGGTCCGGTACTTCCCAAAAATCCTCAGCTTGCCGATTTTATATTAAAAACGGCACTGAGTCGGAAATACAGCAGTTTTGATTTTGAACCGCTTGATGACACTTTTGAAAACAACGCAAACGAATATATGATTAAAAGACTGTCAAAATAGCCTTTATATCATACTCCTCGTCCAAAAAATATAAATTCTGAACATCGGCTGTCAGATTGTCAGCTGGCAGGCAGCATAATATGCTGTCTGTATATATGTTCGCAATTTTTAGGGAAAAACAAAAAACCTGCCATTATGACAGGTTCAAAATTCAAATTGCTTATGCGCGGTTAACTTTGCCGGATCTCATGCATCTGGTACAAACATTGGCTCTCCTGACTGTGCCTTTTTCGTCTACAACTCTTACAGTCTGGATGTTAGCGTTCCATTTTCTTCTCGTGTGTCTCATTGAGTGTGATACTCTGTTTCCTGATACCTGACCCTTGCCGCAGATTTCGCATTTTCTTGACATTGTTGTGTGCCTCCTTAAATATTACTAAAGCTTTCGCATATTCTCATATTTGCGCTGCCTGCCGGTTCCCTGATAGTTCTCAACTTCTATCTGAGCTTACGGGCTTACACCCA
>CAVJEY010000095.1:0-8427 GCA_963648745.1 Christensenellaceae bacterium Phil1 | reverse complement strand
TCAAAACTACAGTGATTAAGGAAGGAGAGACAATGAAAAAGAAAAAAGTTATAACCAAGGTAATGGCAATGCTGCTTACATTTGCAGTAGTGCTGAGTATGATGCCGATGGGGGCGGTGTTTGGGGAGACCGGAGAAAACACGGTGCTCAGCAGTACATTGGAAACTGCAAAGGCAGAAATTGAACAAACTGCTGATGCGTGGAACATGTCTGCCTTGACAGATAATTTGAAATTCCCGGAAGAAACATCGAATGGCTGCGAAGTTGTCTGGAAATCCAGCCGTACCAGCTATTTGACCAATACGGGAGAAGTAAAAAGACCCAATATCGGATATAGTGACGAAGAAGGAACACTGACAGCGACAATTTATAATAAGGCGGAATCAACAACTGCAGAATTTCCTTTTACTGTTAAAGCAGTCCAGGCAGGTGAGTTGGAGCAGGCTGCGAAAGAAAGTCTGGAATCATATTTGGATCAGCTGCAGGGCAATGAAAAGCTGTATGGTGATCTGACTCTTTTTGAAGGCAAGAAGCTCGGCTGCTATCCGGCAAGCACTAATTTCACAAAAGGCATTATTATGCCGGTTTACTTTGGTGGAAATAACAGAAATGTATATGTAACGGTAACAGGTGATGATAGTGATGTGATGGCTGAACCTGTTTACAGTGGAACAACTTATGGAAAAAACGGTAAAGTTGTACTGCCTGTTACACGCGGGACAGAAGATCGTAATATTAAACTTACCTTTAAAATGAATGCTACATCCAATAATGAAAACTGGATCGTAGAAAAAAATGCTGTTGTAGCCGCAAAAGCATCAGAAGCAGAAATGAACAAGGCAAAGAATGATGCAGAGAAAGCTTTTGCTGCAATTGAAGACTACAATGGGGAAAATGATGATAAATTACAGGCAGAAGCAAAAACTGCCCGGGAGGCTGCTGATGCAGCGTATAAAGCAGGCTGGAGTCTGGAAGAAATCTCGGCATGGAAGAATTATGACAGAATAGCGATGACACAGCAGCTGCTGGAAAACAGAGAGTATACAGTTAAACTGACAGTACAGGGATATAACAAAGGTGATTTGTATCCTGATGGTGACGGCAGCAAAGCGGAATACTTTATAAAAGCACAGCCGTTTACGGTTAAGGCAGGCTGGAGTGTATATGATGTTCTGAAGGCAGCAACAGATTATTACGGAATGTCTTTAGGCGGCACCAGCAGTTATGTATCTTCAATTGCCGGTCTGAGCGAGAAGATGATTGGCAGCATGTCCGGATGGATGTATATGGTAAACACAACTGCGTATATAAATGTCGGAATGGGCAGCTATAAAGTGTCTGACGGAGATTCTATCTTAATTTATTATGTCAAGGACTGGGGAAGCAGCCCTGCATGCAGTTTTGATGAAATTAACGAATGGTCAGCTGCTAAATCTTTAATCAGCCTTTTGGGAGATAGTGACCTTGAAACACTTGAAAAAGACTGGGCAGCAGTAAAAGCAAATCTTGATGCAACAGCAGAATGGTATTCAGATCTGCCTATGCCTGTCCGCGGAGAAAACAATTCCAAAATAGTATGGAAATCATCAGATCCCGATGTGGTGTCCGAAAACGGTAAGATAACCAGAGGAGAAGACTCCGTAAAAGTAACACTGACAGCAACATTATATGCAGGCAGTCAGAAGCTTGTAAAAACCTATGATGTAAAAATAGGGGGAACAGAGGGAATAACAGTAACCGTAAAAATTGAAGGAAAAAATGAATCAAGCTCGCTTGAGTCATGGACCGGACGTGTATATGGCGGAGATGTTTCTCAGTACGATTCAACGGTTACATACAGCGGATACGGAGACTATATATTGCCCGGACATGCATTAATGACGAGGCTGAAAGCATCTGATGAAAACTTTAAATTTAATGATGCGGAGGGTCTTAAGAGTACTTATCCGGGTATGAAGTATGCAACGATAGGTACCATGTTTAATACAAAGAGCGGTGACGGCGGAAGATACTGGTGCCTGCAGGTTGTGTCAAAAGACGGAACTGTAAAATATGCATCAAGCGGAGATAGCAGTCTGTATTTTGCAGAGGGAGCAAGGCTTGCAGATGGTGATACAGTAACTTTCCGGTATACAGCCAACTTAAAAGACCTGAAGAGTGCTGTATCCAAGGCAAAAGGTGTGGCTGAAAATAATTATACAGCAGAATCATATGCTGTATTAAAGGCTGCATTAGAAAAAGGAAACGCGCTGGCAGAAAACGAGTTCAATGCAGCTCAGGAAGCCGTTGACGCTGCTAAGAGTGAAATTGAACAGGCAATTGCCGGACTGAAAACAAATGTGGATCTTTTGACAGAACTTCCGAAAATGCTTAAAACTCTTGCAGAAAGTGAAAACTGGCAGGCAGCCAATGGAGACGGGTATGGCGTCCTTGCACTGAGCAGAGCCGGCCTGTGCATGACAGAAACCGGTCTTGCAAGATTTGTGAACGGAGCAGACAGCGATCTGAAGAAAACATACACAAACAGACCGGACGGCAGTATGATGAGATCTGCCCTTGGAATGACGGCACTTGGAAAAGACCTTAATTATTATATACCTCAAGGAGGCAGCAAGAGTGCATTAGCCCAGATGTGGCAGGATAACTTTACTTCCGGCAGTACATCAAGTCTGAACCTGGCCTGCTGGCTTCTTATCAGCCGCACAGGAGCATATCCGGAACTGAAAGACGGAGACAGAGCAGCTGTTGAAAAAAGACTGCTGAGTCTGTTTAATGAAACATTCAATGGCTGGGTAAGCACAAAATCCATAAGCATAGAGTATACGGCATATGCGGTAATGGCTCTGGCAGATGCGTATGCAGACAGCACGAATGAAAACCATGAAGCAGCTGCTGAAAAACTGGATAAGGCAGTTGAAGCTCTGAAAAAATGCTATACAGCTTCAACCGGATTTTCAGATCGTGCATATATAGCAATGGCACTTCTGGCAATGGGCCAGGATCCGGAAACAGTGAAGGTTGAAGAAACAGGCCTTATTTCTTCTTTTGTTCCAAATCTTCTGGCAGATGGAACAGGCTTTGCAGAATCTGCATATGGAACCGGATATACCGGAAACACGCCGATAACTGTGCTGGTTCTGCAGATGTACAAAGAATTTAAAGAAACAGGAAAAGCCGTTAACTTAAATATCTATAATACATATCCGGCAGAAGAAAAAAAGGTATTAAATGACAGTCTGACTGAAGCAGAGTCTCTGAAAGCTGCAGACTATACCGAAGCTTCATATAAACCACTGGATGAAGCAATACAGACAGCCAGAGAAGGGCTCTGCTCTATTAAAACCACAGCAGCGCAGGCAGCAGAATATAAAAAAGCTTTGGAAGATGCCAGAACAAAACTGGTTGCGGCAAAAGATACAACCGGGCTTGAGCAGGTGATCGCCGAGGCAAAAGCAACAGACCTTAAAAAATATAATTATACTGAAGCATCTCAAAAAGCTTTAACAGATGCATTAAGTGCGGCAGAAGCAGTTTTGACAGAAACAGATGCAAGTCAGAGCAGAATCAATGAAGCGGAGGAATCTCTTCGTGAGGCAATCGATGGCCTGCAGGTTTCCGGTGAAGAAGAGATTGCTAAAATCATTAAAGCTGTTTCTCAGAAATGGATTTCCGAAAAAGCATCTGTAACGGATGACTGGAGAATAGTGGATATGGCAATGCTGGGAAAAGCGGATGCCTTATTTGAGAGCGAAACCGATCTGCATCACTATGTGTCAAATTCCATAAACAGAATCAATCCTGTTTCAGTTACTGATTATGAAAGAGTTTTAATTGCTGTGACAGCGCTGGGAATTGACGGAAGCAGGCTGAACGAATACAGAACTTTTTACGATAGGAACGGAAATGTTGTAGAAAATCTGGTTGCAGGCATTCAGGCATTCCCCGAATCCGCAATGTCCGTAAATGGCGCTACATTTGCATTGCTTGCATTTGACAGCGGCGAATATGAAGTGAAAGACGGCACATGGAGCAGAGAAAACCTGATTAGTTATCTGCTGCAACATCAGCTTGAAAACGGGGGATGGAATCTGCAGTCAAGTGGTGAAGCAGATCCGGATGTAACAGCAATGGCAGTTTCAGCAATTGCTCCTTATGCAAAAAACAATAAAAATGTTGCTGACGCGGTAACTAAGGCGCTTGGCACATTAAGCAGATTACAGGACAGGAACGGCAAGTATGCCTCATATGATACAATCAATTCCAATTCCTCAGCAATGGTAATGATTGCACTTGCATCTGTAGGAAGAGATGCAGCAAACGATGAAGAGTTTGTTAAGTGGTCAAAGGGAACCAGAAACAGTGTTCTCAGCGGACTTCTGACATTCAAAACAAGTGCAGATCAGTTTGGATATAATAACAACAGAACTGTAAATGCATTGTCTACAGAGCAGGGGTTACGAGCACTGGCGGCATACAGGAGCTATCTGTATGCAGGAGCTGCAGTTCAGCCGTATTTGTTTGGAAAACCGGACAGTACAGAAAAATGGGAAGAAGAAGCCGTTGCAGTAAGTCTTGAAATTGTAAAAGAACCGGCCAAGACAACTTACCAGAAAGGTGAGCAGTTTGATCCTTCAGGGCTTTCGGTCAAAGTAACCTTCAGTGACGACACTGTAATAGAGCCGGCAGCAAGTGAGCTGGACATTATAGGATTTGACTCTGTGACAACGGGAACAAGAACTGTTAAAATCCAGTATAAGAATGTATATGCAACGCTTCAGGTAAAAATTGAAGACAGCAGTGCAGTTCCTTCTTCAAAGGTTGTCTATCTGCGTGTTGCCGATCCAAAGGGCAAAACATATTTTGAAAAACAGGAATTGACATATGAACAGGGAGAAACTGCGTTTTCTGTTTTGGCCAAAGCAGGACTGTCATATCGCCCTAATGGAAATACAAAATATGAAGGCATTTATGTGGAGGCAATTGAAGGCCTTGGAGAATTTGATTGCGGCCCTAATTCAGGATGGATGTATCGTGTGAACGGATATTTCCCAAGCTATTCTTCATCTTTGTACGAGCTGAAGGCAGGAGACTATGTGGAATGGCTTTATACACGTGACCTGGGAAATGATATCGGAAATTCATATAACGGAGAGAGTGTGACTGAAGCTGTAAAGACAGTAACCTCAGGCACAGATAGCAAGACCACAACAGCACCTGCAGAGGTTAAGACATCAGGAACCACAGCTACTGCAACAGTGACAGATGAAACCGCTAAAGAGCTTGTAAAGCAGGCTAAGGAAAACAACTCGAAAGAGGTGGTTATCAGTGCATCATCTGCAAAGAACACTGAAACAGTCAACTTTGAACTTGCCAAGAGTACACTTGAAAGCATAGCAGAGAATACTTCTGCAACTGTTACTGTTAAGACTGATGCAGGGGAAATCAACCTTGATAAGGTGACTTTAGACCAGATAGCAGGCGAAGCCTCAGGCAAAACAGTAGTAATAGAGATAGGCAAAGTATCAGAGCCTGACAAAACACAGAAGGCTATGGTGGGAACAAACGGACAGGTATTCAGACTCTCCGTTAAATCAGGCGATACTGTAATATCACAGTTTAAGGGCTACATGACGGTGAGATTTGCCGTACCTGATGCTCTCAAAGACAGGGATATAGCTGCGGTACATATAGGTGATAATGCCTTAGAGAAGCTTGAGGGCATGAAAATTACACAGAACAAGGTGGACTATTATGAATTTAAGACACCTCATTTCAGTGAATTTGCTCTTGTAGATACCGCAGAGGTCAAGCTTGATGCTGACAGTGATAAAAATACTGATAAGGCAAAGAGCCTGATTAATGAGCTTAAATTAAGTGCAGTATCATCTAAGACATCCAAGAAGAATGTTAAGGTTACTGTTAAGATGAGCAGTAAGAATAAAGCCCTGATTAAGGAACTTGGCGATATGGGATATACTGTGAAGTACAAATATTACAGATCAGTTAAAAAGGCTTCCAAGTATACTGCACTGAAAACAAAGAGTACCAAAACCTTTGTAAATACAAAAGGTAAGAAAGGTACTAAATATTATTACAAGGTTAAAGCAGTTATATATGACGGGAACAAGGTAGTTGCGCAGAGCGCATTAAACCAGTGTAAATATGCTGTGAGAACCTGGAGTAAATAATTCCAACCTGTTTGTATGGAGGGGTCATCGTTTTATGCGGGGCCCTTCCTGCTGTTATAGTTTTGTATGTATAATGGGGAGTGAGAAAAATGGATAAAAAAATCTTTTACCGAAGTCTTACAGGCAGGCGTGTGTTTATTCCGTGCAAAGAGCCGGAAAACGGTGAGATAACACTGACACTTTTGGTCAGCAATACCGGCAGACAGATGATTCCCGCGTTTTTTTCAAAGGAATCTCAGACAGGGGATTTTGATGTGCAGTCCCTTGCAGAGTTTGCATTTCCGATGCTGCGCAATATTTTAATCGAACTGCCGGAAGAAATCAGCGGTATTGTCATAGAGCCGTTTGCAGAGAATATTGTCCTTGACCGAAGTGCTCTTGCTGAATACGATTCGGCTGTTCAGGGTATGACTGTCGAAAAACACAATCATATGAAAAATACAGCTTATCGAAAGGCGGAGAATCTTCCGAAGGGTCTTGCAGATGGGCTGAGAAGATTTCTGAAGGGGCAGGCAGGAGTTGACGCGGTATGGGTACTGCTTGCACAAAATGAAAACGAAAAATTTCCGCATCTTGTCTTTGCAGTGGATTTTTTCGGAAGCAGATTTGATCTGTTTCCAAAACTTGCGGAAGCAATCAGGCCGTTTATGATGGCGGGACAGTCATTTGAACTGATTGAACAAAACCAGCAGATGAAACCGTTTCTTACAGATGAAGCCTGCATTTACAGAAGAAAAAGTCCTGCGCACTGATTGTGGCGCAGGATCTGTTTATATGAGTTTGAGTTTTTCAAAAATCTGTTTTTGAGTTTTTATTTCCATTTTGCTGTATATGGAAGCGAGGTATTTTTTTACGGAAGGAATGCTTATATAAAGCTCCGAAGCGATATCCTCGTTTTTCTTGCCTTTGAGGACTTCTTTTATTATATCAAATTCACGCGGAGTAAGGTAATATTTCTCCTTGGCTCTGATAAGCGTCTGCTGGAAGAAATATGACAGATCATAAGCCACACCGCTGTATTTGATGTTGCTGTGATTTGAATCCGTGCGTGATGTTGTGAGCTTGCTTACCTCAAGGAAAATAGGGGTGTCATCAAATTTGTATTCTTCACAGAGCTTGTCCCTGCCGCTTTTGTCAGTCGTAAGATTGCAGCACAGGCTGATAATCTTGCGGGATATAATTCCTGAATTTTCGGATTCAATGGCCTTGAATCTGTTGTTTGAACGTACGATGTGCAGGTTTTCATCGATAAGACATATGCCGGCACAGTTATAGTTTTCCATCATAAAAGGAATCTCATTTGACTGATCACATTCCATATAGTTCTTGAATATATTCGACAGATGAGGCTGGAGCATCTTTACCAGCATAAGCTCGTTGTCATTAAAATCCGACCTGCTGCCGTTCCTGTAAAAAACGAACAGGCCAAGCAGACCCTTGGAACTGTTAAGGTTGATATTGCCGTCTATGGAGTAAACACAGTCGTTTGGAAGAAGGTAATCCTGCCAGTATTCTGTTTTTGAACGCTTCTCCGTATTGAAAAAGTCAGTCGATCTGAATACCAGAGGGTTGGAACGATCTAAAATAGGGAAAGTGTCATCCAGATAGCAGTAATATTCGTTGTATTTTTTTATTGAGTCCGCTTTGTCCTCCCAGTTCAAAGATATGGAAGAATGTTTTTTGTATCGTCCGTCAGAAGTTTTAGTGTAAAAAACAATAGAACACCGGTCATAGTATACAACATCGGTAAAAAGGTAAAGAAAATTTCTTACCCGTGTATGAAGCGGAATATCTTCGTTGTACAGTTCAACAAGAAGCTTGTTAAAGGTTTCGTACATAGTAAAAAGCTGTGTGTTAGATTCGATCATTTTCATTACCTCCAAATCAATTGTACAATACAAGCCTGCATATTTCAAGAAAGAAATCTGCCGATTCAAAATCCCCCTGCTGTATAAAACACCTGATTCAGGGAATTATTTGACATTTTGATATATAATAAAAACAGCCGATCCACATTAAACCGACTGTTCAAATCCACCTTGACCAAGGTAATTATATTATAGTTTTTCTATCTCTCCTAAAGGCAGTCCCGTAAGCTCTGATATCTCGTCAAAGGAATACTTCTTATCCTTCATGGCCTTCGCCATCTCAATCTTCTCTGCTGCTCTGCCGGAAGCCTCGCCGCGTGCTTCACCGATTTTCTCGCCCTCTGCAAGGCCCTCGGTTCTACCCTGTTCAA
>CAVJEY010000094.1:0-8438 GCA_963648745.1 Christensenellaceae bacterium Phil1 | reverse complement strand
TCAACATGGCGATAAGCCGATAATTTTTTGACTCTTGCTAAAACTGGATATATTTGATATATTATTTAAGTACGTTATTTATATTTCAGTGGAGGCACTAATGAAAAAAGAAGCAAATGCAGCAGGTTTGCTGCCCATATTAGTTTTTTTGGTATTTTATCTTGGAAGCGGTATTTATTTTGAGTACATAAACCCTGTAGAGGGCGGAATGGGATTCTATGTAATGTCGGCGGTAGTCGCATTTATGATAGGTCTTGCAGTCGCTTTTGCACAGAACAGAGAACTTAAATTTGATGACAAAATCAGCGTCTGTGCCAAAAGCATAGGTGATGACAATATAACTATAATGCTGTTCATATTCCTGATGGCGGGAGTTTTCAGCGGAGTTGCAGAGGGAGCAGGCGGTGCGTCAAGTGCGGCAAATCTGCTGCTTTCTATAATTCCGTCAGGCTTTGCAATTGCGGGGCTGTTTGTAATAGCCTGCGTAATATCAATGGCAATGGGTACTTCCTGCGGTACAATCTCCGTAATTGTTCCAGTGGCGATGAACGTTGCGACAGGAGCCGATCTTAATATGCAGCTTTGCATAGCCTCAGTGGTAGGCGGCGCTATGTTCGGCGACAATCTTTCATTCATATCCGATACAACAATTGCGGCAACCAAAACACAGGGCTGCAAGATGAAGGATAAGTTCAGAGAAAACTTCCCGATAGCATTGCCTGCGGCGATACTTACAGTTATAATTCTGGTTGTAATATCACTCAAAGGCGGGGCTGTTGATGTCGGCAGCTTTGACTACAACATATGGCAGGCACTGCCGTACTTCGCCATTCTCATAATGGCTCTTTGCGGTATCAACGTGTTCATAGTTCTGGGCACAGGAATTATAGCATACTTTGTTGTGGGTCTTGCAACAGGCTCGGCAGGAGTTGCGGATGCGTTCTCATCAATGGGCACAGGCGTTTCGGGAATGTTTGAAACAATGATAGTTACAGTGCTGGTTGCCTCAATGAGCGGACTCATCAGAGAAAACGGCGGATTTGAGGCCATACTGCAGTTCATAAGAAAAAATTTCAGAGGCAGCAAAGGCGGACAGCTTGGAATCGCTCTCCTTACATCAGCCATGGATATAGCTACTGCGAACAATACGGTTGCAATTGTGGCAGCAGGCCCTATAGCCAGGAACGTAAGCGAGGAATTCGGGGTTTCGCCTCAGCGAACAGCTTCAATAATGGACATATTCAGCTGCGTATGGCAGGGAATCATTCCTTACGGCGCGCAGCTCCTCATAGCGGCAGGCCTTGCGGGAATATCCACGGTAAGCATAATACCTTATCTGTTCTATCCGTTTGCACTGCTTGTAAGCGCACTGCTGTTCATAGCATTCAAAAAATAGAGATACGGCCAGACAAAAAGTCTGATGATTTATTTCATCAGACTTTATTAATGTGTTTTTTGAGGCGCTGTGTGAGTATCACAGCCAAAGTGATTTTAATGATATCGGGGATTATGAATGGTATCACGCACATCGAAAGAGAGGCCGCAAGACCTGTCCATGTGAGAGCGCCTGTATATATGTATGTAAACCATACTGTGCCGAATGCGTAGCAGGCGATAAGACCGAGCACCATGCCGGAGGCTGCCGGAATCGTGCCGCTTCCGAAGCGGTCAATTACAAGCCCTGTTATGAGCGCCGTAAAAATAAACCCTATTATATATCCGCCAAGGGGTCCTGCCACAACGCCGAAACCGCCCTGAAATCCTGCAAAAACAGGAACACCTATACTCCCGATGATGATATAGCATACGATTGATGCCAGGCTTTTCTTTGTTCCCAGAAGCCCCGCTGTCAGAAACACCGCAAAGGTCTGCAGCGTAAACGGCACTGCGGAGGGAATTGAAATCCATGAGCATATGGCAATCAGCGCCACAAACATGGCACAAAGTATTACCGATTTTGTTCTCTGAGAGGATATTGCCTGAGTTTTCATGTGTAGTCCTCCTTTTTATTTAAGATACGGCTATTATAGCGAAAGAAAAAGAGATTGTCAACCGATATTAATAAAAAGGTTAACAACTTCTATTTTTCATTGTAAAACAGGATTGAAAATGGTAAACTTAGTCTATATGAATATAAAGAGAAAGGATTTCATATGGACGAACAATTTTTAAGGCTTCTGTCAAAGGAGTACCCGAATATAAAAGCGGCTTCGGCGGAAATAATCAACCTTAGTGCTATTTTAGCGCTGCCAAAGGGAACAGAGTATTTCTTAAGCGACCTTCATGGAGAGCACGAGGCTTTCATACATATGATCAAAAGCGCATCGGGAGTTATAGCATCCAAGATCGATGAGATTTTCGGAGACGATCTCACAGAGGAAGAACGCGAACGGCTTGCTGCTCTTGTGTACAATGCGCCCGCAGAAATCAGACGCAGAAAAAAAACAGAGCAGGATTTTGACAGCTGGTGCCGCAGAACAATATATCAGCTTATCGAAATATGCAAATCGGTATCGCACAAATATACACGCAAAAAAGTAAGAAGAAGGCTCCCCGAATATGCGGACTACAGTATGGACGAGCTGATGCACGCATATGATGAGGAGAACCGTTCCAGATACTACAGCGAGATTATCAACTCAATAGTCGAATGCGGCGTTGCCGAGGATTACATAATACAGGCGGCCGAAACAGTATCAAGACTTGCAGTTGACAGACTTCATATAATCGGAGATATATTCGACAGAGGCTCGCATCCCGACAAAATCATGGATTTCCTCATGGAATATCACGATGTTGATTTTCAGTGGGGCAATCACGATATAGTCTGGATGGGCGCGGCAACGGGCAACTGGGCGTGCATAGCCAACGTGCTGAGAATGAATATCAGCTACAACAACTTCGATATGCTCGAAATCGGATACGGCATAAACTTAAGACCTCTTGCATCGTTTGCGCAGAAGTTTTACGGTGATGATCCCTGTGAGGCCTTCAAACCTCACATAATCGAAAAAAACGTATACGACCAGGTTGACGAAGGCCTTGCGGCCAAAATGAACAAGGCCATATCAATACTGCAGTTCAAGATTGAGGGACACAGAATCAAAAACCATCCGGAATTTCATCTTGAGGGCAGGAAGCTCCTTGACAAGATAGACTACGAAAAAGGCACAATAGTCATAAAAGGAGAAACCTATGAACTGAAAGACAAAAATTTCCCTACGGTGAATCCGGAGGATCCGTATGATATTACGCCTGAAGAAAAAGAAGTAATGTCAGCACTTGAGGCTGCATTTCTGCAGAGCGAAAAACTCCAGCGGCACATCAGATTTCTGTACAGCCATGGAGCTATGTATACTGTCAGCAACGGCAATCTGCTTTACCACGGCTGCATACCTCTGAATGAGGACGGCACCTTTGAAGAATGCGTTATAAACGGCAAGAAGGCCAAGGGCAAGGCTCTTATGGACTATATTGACGATCAGGTCAGAAAAGCGTATTTCAACCCTGTTGAATCAGAGGAAGTCGGCAGAAGCGGCGACCTGATGTGGTTCCTGTGGCTTGGCAGCAGTTCACCGCTGTTTGGCAAGGATCAGATGACTACATTTGAAAGATGCTTCATAGCAGACAAAAAAACACACAAAGAGCATACGAAGCCGTACTACAGGTATCGTGACAGCAGAGAAACCTGTGAAATGATACTTGAGGAATTCGGACTCGACCCTGAAAAATCACATATATTAAACGGGCACGTGCCTGTCAAGATCAAAGACGGTGAAAGCCCTGTCAAAGGCGACGGCAAGCTGTTTGTAATAGACGGCGGCATATCCAAGGCATACCAGAAAACCACCGGAATTGCAGGCTACACCTTTATATTCAATTCAAGGTTTATGGCGCTTTCGGAGCACAAGCCGTATGAGCCTCTGCAGGAGGATGGAACGCAGCATTTCCACAGACCGGTAATCAGAACGGTAGAGGTGCTGCCGGAGAGAATAAACGTCAGAAACTCCGACATCGGCAAAGAGCTTGAAAGCCAGGTCGAAAATCTCAGAGCGCTGGTGGATGCATACCGGAAGGGTATTATCAAAGAAAGCTATTAACAGGCGTAATATCAGGAGGAGCTATGTTTATAAAAATTCTTACAATATTTATTGCGGTATTTCTTTTAATGCTGGTAATAGGGCTTGTCAGAGGCAAAGGCAGAACAAAAGCCTCTGCAGGAGCTGCGGCAAGAGAAACCCGCAGGCTGTCATCATTTGATGAAATGATTTCGGAATACGAAACGGAGCCTGATCATGGCGGCGTTACAGAGGATCAGTACTATTACTGCTGCTATATGACAGGCAAAAAAATAGACGGATACGACCTCAAAAAAGCCGTAATGTTTCAGACCACCTGCGAGGTCAGAGGTATCAGAGATACAGGGGGCATGAAAAACATCCTTAAATATGATGAACTGTACGGAGATATTGATGTATCGTCAATAGACTGCAAAGAGTTCTATGCCATAGGCGAAAAAACCTCCGAAATCGTAGAGAGAATAAAAAAACTCAACAGAGCAGAATAGCAGCAATCAAAAAAGCAGAAGCACCTTTATCCGGGTATTTCTGCTTTCTGTCTGTTTAGAACTTTGAAATCCTGCGTATTCTGGAGCTGTCCATATGCTCCTTCATAGCGGCGGCCGCCGCATCCTCATCCCTGTTTTTGATTGCCTCAAAGATTTTTCTGTGTTCCTCCAAAACGGTTTCAAGATATTCCTCGGGGTCGTCATAATCAAAATTATTGGTGTATTTTACATACAGCTGGTAAGATGACAGTGTGTTGAGCAGCATTCTGTTGTGGGCTGCCCTGTATATGTTCTGATGAAAATTTATATTGATATTGAGCATCTTGTCAATATCCTTTTTCATTGTGTAAAACTCCATAAACTCAAAGGTTTCTTCAAGAGCCTCCATTTCATCATCGGCTATTCTCTCCACTGCCCACTTTGCGGCCTGAATCTCATAAGTGCTTCTGAGCTCAAACATATCAATTATATCCTGATTGGTAAACCCTATCACAAAAGCACCGCGGTTGGGTATGTTTTCAATCAGACTTTCTTTTTCAAGCTGGCGCAGAGCCTCTCTGACAGGAGTTCTGCTTACTTTGTACCTGTCGCATATTCTCTGCTCCGTAAGTTTTTCGCCCGGTCGTATGTCACCGGTAAGTATGTCCTTTTGTATTCTTGCAAAAAGGACTGACGAAAGCGGAGCGTTTGAGGAGCTCTTATCATCACTGTAATTAAAAACGGGCATAGAACCTCCTATAGTCTCTCTGTTACATATTTTTCAAATGTATCTGCGGTATCTCCTCTGCCGTCGCCTGACATATTTGTGTTTGAACGTGCATAGTCAACAGCCTGTGACAGTCTGTCAGCCTTGGCGGTCATACCCATGTGTCTGAGCATCATCTCTGCGGCTCTCAGTATGCTGGACGGATCCGCGTAATCTGCGATACCGTCTGCAACCATTCTTGGTGCCGAGCCGTGAATTGCCTCAAACATAGCATAGCTTGAGCCTATGTTTGCGCTTCCGGCGGTTCCCACGCCTCCCTGAATCTGAGCAGCCTCGTCTGTAATTATATCACCGTAGAGGTTAGGCAGTATGAATACGTTGAAGTCTGATCTTATCTGCTCATTGACAAGATTTGCCGCGGTTATGTCAACAAACCAGTCGTCTGTTTTAATTTCGGGATATTCCTTTGCAACCTGATAGCATATATCAAGAAACCTGCCGTCGGTTTTTTTCATAATATTAGCCTTGGTTATTATCGACACATTGAGGCTGCCGTTTGCTCTGGCATATTCAAAAGCAGCCTTTGCAAGACGTCTGGTGCCTATATCCGTAGTAACCTTGAAATCCATAGAAATTTCATCCGTTATATCTATACCTTGGCTGCCCAGCGCATATTCGCCCTCTGTGTTTTCCCTGTAGAATATCCAGTCGATGTTTTTTTCAGGGATGGAAACAGGCCTTACGTTTGCGAACAGGTCAAGTTCTCTTCTGAGGGTCACATTTGCGCTTTCGATATTAGGAAGCCCGCTGTTTTTGCTCGGCGTTGTTGTAGGTCCTTTCAGAAGCACATCGCATTCTTTGATTGCAGCAAGCACATCATCTGGAACGGCCTGCATTTTTTCGATTCTGTTTTCGAGTGTAAGTCCTGCGATTTCCTTTAATACTATTCTGCCCGAGGCGATTTCATCAGCAAGCAGAACATTAAGTACGTTTTTTGCGGTTTTAAGGATTACAGGGCCGATACCGTCACCATCGACAAGTCCGATGGTGATTTTATCGGCAGAGGCAAAGTCGGTAAATGACATATTGCTTTTCATTTTTTCGACTCTTGCAATCTGATCTGCAATAATTTTTTCAAAATCGTTTATGTAGCTCACTTTAGGCCTCCTTCATTGAATTGATCTTGCCGCCTGCCATAATCAGTGTGATTTCTGCAGGAGTGAAGTTTGTTGAAGTTTCGTAGGTTTTGCCCGTGTCAGTGTTTTTAACCGTTACTGTGCCGCTTTTTATCTGAGCCGGTGCGTTTTCTATTGCAAGGTTCTGACCGATTTCAAAATCGTCATAGTCGGCAGGATTATTGAATACAAGAGGAATAATGCCGCTGTTTATGAGGTTTGAACGGTGAATTCTTGCAAATGACTTGGCGATTATGAACCTGACTCCAAGATACAGAGGTGCAAGTGCCGCGTGTTCTCTGCTTGAGCCCTGTCCGTAGTTGTCGCCTCCCACTATGGCACATTCTTTGAATTCAAGGCATCTTCCCGCAAATGTGCTGTCGATTTTTTCAAAGCAGTAGTTTGCGAGATAAGGTATGTTCGATCTGTATGGAAGAAGTCTTGAGTCCGACGGCATTATATCATCTGTCGTAATATTATCTCCCGGGTGAAGCGCCACTTTGGCGGTAACTGTTTCAGGCAGCGCCATGTTTCTTGGGAACGGCTTGATGTTCGGTCCCATTTCAACCTCTGTGTTTGTCTTGTCTGTTCCCTTTGGATATACGATGAAATTATCGTTTTTAGGGAAAAACTCAGGCAGAATTTCCGTGAGCTTCGCATCTGTTTTTGCTCCGTTTGTGAGTACGCCTGTCACCGCCGAAATTGCTGCTGTCTCAGGACTTACAAGATATACCGATGCGTCAAGAGTTCCGCTTCTTCCTTTGAAGTTTCTGTTGAAGGTACGAAGTGATACGGCTCCTGATTTAGGTGACTGTCCCATACCGATGCATGGTCCGCAGGCATTTTCGATAATTCTTGCGCCTGCTGAGATCATTGCCGCAAGTGCTCCGTTTTCGGCAAGCTTTGTAAGGATTCTGCTTGAGCCCGGTGAAATTACAAGGCTTACATCAGGGTGTACCCTGCGGCCTTTTAATATCTGTGCAACCTTCATCAGATCCGCATATGATGAGTTTGTGCAGCTTCCTATTGCAACCTGATCTATTTTTATTTCGCCTATATTGTCAACACTGTCTACGTTGTCGGGGCTGTGAGGCTTTGCAGCAAGAGGAACAAGCTCCGAAAGGTTTACTTCAAGAGTCTGGTCATAGACCGCATCCGCATCGGCTGCAAGAGGTGCGTAGTCGGCTTCTCTGTCCTGTGATTTAAGATATTCAAGTGTATTTTCATCACTTGGAAATACTGATGTTGTGGCTCCCAGCTCTGCGCCCATGTTGGTTATTGTTGCTCTGTCTGTAAGTGACAGTGATTTAACGCCTTCGCCAGTATATTCTATGATTTTGCCTACGCCGCCCTTGACTGTAAGCTGCTGAAGCACATAGAGAATTACGTCCTTTGCCGAAGTCCATGGTCTGAGTCTGCCTGTCAGATGCACATTTACAACCTTTGGACATTTGAGAGTGTATGTGCCCTTTGCCATGGCTACGGCAACATCAAGTCCGCCTGCGCCTATGGCTATCATGCCCATGCCGCCGCCTGTAGGTGTGTGGCTGTCCGAGCCAAGGAGTGTTTTGCCGGGTTTGCCGTAGTTTTCAAGGTGAAGCTGGTGGCATATGCCGTTGCCCGGTTTTGAGAACAGTACACCGTGGCGCTTTGCAACGCTTTTGATAAATGCATGGTCGTCTGCATTTTCAAAGCCTGTCTGAAGTGTGTTGTGATCTATGTACGCAACCGAAAGCTCTGTCTGTATTTTATCAACTTCCATTGCCTCAAGCTGCAGGTATACCATAGTGCCTGTCGAGTCCTGAGTTAAGGTCTGGTCGATTTTGATTGTGATTTCTTCTCCCGGAACAAGCTCACCTGCCAAGAGGTGATTTTCCAGAATCTTATAAGCTAGTGTTTTACCCATAATATCCTCCTGAATCGTAATTGTATTATCGTATACAATTATATAACCGTAAAAAAACAGGGTCAAGATTTATTTGAGTAAAGC
>CAVJEY010000093.1:0-8647 GCA_963648745.1 Christensenellaceae bacterium Phil1 | reverse complement strand
CATGACCCAGCATATCCGTAAATTCGCCTCTCGCCTTAAACCGCCCTGTTGCACCATTTACATCGGCGCTTGTAATTTCGATTCCTAAAAACTCTGAATAAGGATATTTTTCGTTCATAATAATTACCTCTCCATCAATTGTCTGCCTGTAGATTATATCACACAACAAATTTTAATTATACCCTGACGCTTTTCTTTTTTCCAAGTTCGCCGTATAACGCTCCGCCGATTATGAGCACTGCACCTGTTATCTGGAGCAGGGACATGGTTTCATTGAGAAACATCACTGAAAGCAGCACCGCAGACAGCGGTTCAATATATCCGCATACTGCAACCGACTGTGCCGGCAGCCTGCCTATAGATGAAAAATACAAAAAACAGCCAAGCCCTGTATTGATTATCCCAAGCCACAATATATATCCCCAGTCATCTGAAGGAATTTCAAATACAGGCTCACCTCTCATGCAGGCAAATATCACTATGGCAACTGTACATGCAAGAAGCTGCAGCGCTGAATTTTCAAGCCCTGTAATACTCTCTGCCTTTTTGCTGCATATAACCATAGCCGCATACGAAAATGCAGATATTACAGCGCAGGCAAGCCCCGGCAGGCTTATCCCCGCAAACGCAGCCTGTCCGCTTATGAGGCAGGCTCCTGTCAGAGCCAGAACAAGGGCAGTGATTTCAGCGCCTGTAATACGCTCCTTAAAAACCACCGGGGATAACGCTATAACTATGGCAGGCCCGCAGTAATTTATCAGCATTGAAAGTCCCACACCTATCTGCGCATAGGCCTCAAAGAGGAGCAGCCAGTCTGCGGCCATTGCAATGCCTGACAGCACAATAAACATCGTATCCTTTCTGTTGTTAAACACTGTAATTTTTCTGCCGGTAATAAAAAACACCGCAATGAGCATACAGCTTCCCAAAACTGCCCGAAGCAGCACAATTTCACCGCTTGAAAGAGCAATGGCGCCTGCGGCAATTCCGTTTGACCCAAACAGCAGCAGTGCCGTAAAGTATTTTATGTATGATTTTTTCATGCCTGCACTTCCTTTTGTGTTGAAATAAATACGAACTTATTTTATCATGTAATTATATATAACATATACGAATGTTTCAGATGTATATAATCACAAAACCGGATACAAGGAGCAGTCTATGGAAACCAATCTTCTCAAATACATGGCATTTATAAAAACAGTGGAGCTCGGAAGTTTTACCGGAGCCTCTGAACAGATGAACTATTCTCAGTCAGGTATAAGCCGTATGATAAACGACCTTGAAAACGAATGGGGAGTAAAGCTGCTTGAAAGAAGCCGCGCAGGCATTGCTCTGACATCAGAAGGCTCACAGCTGCTGCCCTATGCAAGGTCTCTGTGCAATGAATACGACAGGCTTAACCGGCAGGTAAAGAGCCTCGGCAGCCTTCAGTCGGGAATCATACGCACAGGTACCTTCTCCAGTGTTGCAACCCACTGGCTTCCTGACATTATCAGGGCTTTTCGCAGAGATTATCCCGGTATCGATTATGAGCTTGTACTTGGAGATTACAAAGAAACAGAAGAATGGATATTAGAAGGACGCGTCGACTGCGGTTTTCTCTGCAGCTATGAAAGCAGCGATATAAACGCAGTGCCTCTTCAGAAAGACAGCTTTATGGCTGTCCTTCCCGAAAATCACCCTCTGGCACAGTCAGAAAAAGTGCCTCTTGAAGCAATGTGTACAGAGCCGTTTATGCTGCTTGAACAAAACGGCAGCTCTGAAGTGCTGCAGATATTTGAAAAATACGGCATGAAGCCTCAGATTCATTTCACAACAGGGGATGATTATGCAATAATGTCCATGGTCGAAAGCGGTCTTGGCATCAGCATACTGCCCCGGCTCATATTAAAACGCATACCCTACCGGATTGCAGTAAAGCCTCTTGATGCTGACGCATACCGCACAATATTCTTTGCGACAAAGAAAAACTCCGTTATCTCTGCCGCCGCAAGGAAGTTCACGGAGTATCTCGAATACAGAAACCGCATATAAAGGGCTGCTTTACCCTTATAATGCTTTTATCTCATCTTTGAATTCTGATGCTCTTTGCAAGGCGTTTTACACCAAGGGCTATTTCTTCTTTTGTGAGACCGGCATATCGCAAAATCAGTTCATTGGTATATTTTCCCCGGCGCTCTACGGGGACAGCGTACACTCCGCATTGCAGCATTCTCTGTATTTTTTCATCTGTAAACATCACATCATCAAATAAAACCACAAGGTTCATTCCTGATGCTCCGCCGCTGATATGAATGCCTGCACCAAACGTCTGATGCAGACACGATATCAGATAATCACGACGGGAACGGTACTCTCTTTTCATACGGCGAATATGTTTTTCCAGTATGCCTTCATTGATAAATGTTGCCAGAGCCATCTGGTAAACCGGGTTAGTATGATGATCCGACAGGCGTTTGCACTCGCAGAGCGCCGAAAGCAGCTCTGCCGGCACAGCCATATAGCCCAGACGCACGGAAGGATACAATACCTTGCTGAATGTCCCAACGGAAATAACCCGCTCCGGTGCCAGCTCATACAGAGACGAAGCCGGCGGCGTATCATAATTAAACTCACTCTCAAAATTATCTTCCAGAATAAATGCTCCTGCATTCTCTGCATATTCAACCAGCGCCATACGGCGTTTCATAGGCATAACAGCACCTGTCGGAAACTGTCTTGCAGGTGAAACAATAATAAGGCCGGGACTTCTGCCTGCAGGAAAATCTGCCGGGTCAACACCATGATCATCTACCGGAAAAGCAGCAATATTATCGGTATGATATGCCAGCATGTGCCTGAGCAGTGCCGGAGCCGGATCTTCAATCCATACCTCTTTTCCTCCGGACAGAAGTAATTCTGCCGCCAGTGTGACAGCCTGCTTTGCCCCGCTGGTTACAATAAGCCGCTCCGGTTTGCAGTAAACGCCCTGACTTCTTCTCAGGTACTCGCACAATGCCTGCCTGAGCTCCGGACGTCCCTGAGGAATATCATATCCCAGCGCAGCTGCAGGTATATCCATCATTGCTGCAGATACTGCCCTGTTCCATCCGGCACGCGGGAACAGCTCCAGCGCCGGCTGCCCGCTGTCGAAATTTACAGTACCCTCCGGAATAATCAGAGCGGACATATCCGCAGTCTGATACTCTGCCGGCAAACAAACCGGTTCTCTTCGTTTCATACCTTCTTCCACATAAAATCCCGATCCGGCTATGCTGCGCAAAACGCCGTCTGCCACCAGCATATCATATGCGGAAAGCACTGTATTTTTGGAAATCCCAAGCTCCTGACTCAGTTTTCTGTAAGGAGGCAGAGCCTCCCCTGACAACAGTTCACCGGACAGAATCTTCTGCCGGATTGCATAATAAATCTGCTTTGTATAAGTACGCCTGGCATCCCTGTTCAGTGAAATATGCAGCATTACAGGCACCTCCTGAAATTGACCCATTAAAATCAGCTAAATATTGCATCTTTTACTCATTCAAAATTATGATACCATAGAAAAGAATCCAATACAACAGCGAGGGAGATATACCTATGAAAAAACAACTTTATCAGCCTTATGCACTTGCTACAGTATTCTGCTGGTCGCTTGCATTTGTATTTACCCGTATGACATTATCGTATTTCTCAGCGGCGTCACTTGGTTTTCTGCGATACCTTGTGGCATCAGCAGCATTAATCGTCATAGCGGTTTTCACAAAAATGAAGCCTCCGAAAATTGCAGACTGGCCATTATTTCTTATCAGCGGATTTTTTGGTTTTTTCCTGTATATGATTGTATTCAACAAAGGACTGTCATCGGTTCCGGCAGCCACTGCCAGCGTGGTCAATGCTACTGTTCCGGTTATTACCGCTCTTATAGCAGGCACAGTTTATCACGAAAAAATTCGCGGGTTTCAGTGGGCAGCCGTTTTAACAGAACTGACAGGTATCGCAGTACTTACTGTTATGAGCGGCGGACTGACGCAGAGCAAAGGCCTTATATGGCTGTTTCTTGCAGCGCTGGCACTGAGTATCTATAATATTCTGCAGCGTAAGCTTACACAAAAATATACCGCTATGCAATCGTCAACCTACAGCATTTTTGCCGGAACACTGATGCTGGCATTGTTTTCACCCGCAGCCTTCAGCGAATTGCCTGCAGCCCCGGCAATACAGTATGTCTATGTGCTTCTGCTGGGTATATTCCCAAGTGCTGTTGCCTATGTCTCGTGGTCAGTGGCATTCTCCAAAGCGGAGCGCACTTCACAGGTCAGCAATTTCACTGTGCTGACACTGTTTTTCACCAGCCTGCTGGGTGTTGTTCTGCTGGGTGAAACTCCTGATGCCGCTACTCTTGCAGGAGGCAGCATAACTCTCGCGGGAGTCCTTATGTTTAATTACGGTGCAGCACTGCCCGGAAAAAAGGAATCAGTAAAATGTCAGTGAAACTGATAATGGGGAAGCTTTATGCCTCCCCTTTGTCTCTGCTGTATTAATCTGCTTTCTTCTGTTAAAAATCATTGCCCGTCACAGGTCAAGCCTGTGATAAATCTCTCCGTCCAGAGACTGCCATGTAAATACTCCCTCATTCATAATCATGTAGCTGTGATGGCTTTCGGCTTTCGGGATTGAAACAGAACCCGGATTCAGATACAGATTGCCGTTTCCAAACAGCTCCCACGCCGGAATGTGAGTATGACCGTGAAGCAGTATGTCTCCGGGCTGCAGAGGCGGAGTATTCTCCGTATTGAAATTATGTCCGTGGGTGGCATATATAATACGGCTGCCTGCAGGCACGATACAGTAATCGGCCATAAGAGGAAATTCCAGAACCATCTGGTCAACCTCTGTGTCACAATTGCCGCGAACGCAGAATATGATGTTTTTCAGACCGTTTAACATCCCAATTACTTCTTTGGGTGCATATTCCTTCGGGAGATCATTTCGCGGTCCGTGGTACAGTATATCTCCCAAAAGCAGCAGCCGGTCTGCCCCCTCTGCTTCAAATGCCTCAATCAGCCTGCGGCAGTAATATGCCGAGCCGTGAATATCAGATGCGATCATTAATTTCATTGCTGTCACTCCTTTCAGTGCTGCCTAAATTCTTGTGAGCAGCGCCATCGTCTCAACGGTACTTTCGTTGTCCCAACAAAACTCATTTGTTTCCCTGTTTCCGAAATACACCGGAAACCGAAACTTTATGTGCTTCAGGAATCTGCCGTCTGGCTGCTCCTGCTCATAAATGTCCGCCTGCTTTACAAAGCTGTTAAGAAATTCTTTCTTCCCCATGTCGGTGAACTTATCATATAGTTTATCAAAATATAAAAGAAATTGATAGACGTTTTCTGCTGATATTTTGCGATTGTCGCACAGTCCCATATATTGCCATATCCTCAATGCTTCTTTTTATTTTTTATTGACATATTTTCATTACAACCATATAATAATGATAGAGACAGGATTTCTGTCATCGAAAATATTGTTCGCTCACCGTTGGCGGCTTATAAATAATCGGCTCGAAAATATTGTTCGCTCACCGGAAGCGTCTAATAAATGTCCGGCTCGAAAATTTCGGCTCTGCCGCATGGCAGGGCTTATTTTATAGGTGATGAACATGATATATCAGGAAGGATACATTTACCATATAAAAGATGAATACTTTGAAGAGGCAAAAAAGTTGTATTTCCGGACATTGACCGGCTTGAGCAGATTATGCTTGCAGAAGTAAAAGATACCGCAGCCGAATAATTTCACTAAAAAAGCGCCAGTCTGATTTATGGTTTGTATTTCAGGAAACTGTCGCCTCTTTTTCTTCTTTATTCTGTTTTTATTCCTGCAACTCCCTGAGGACTTCATCGCCGTACTTATCAATCATCCGCACCGGAAAACCAATGCACCGCTCAAATTCAACATTCTGTTGCATAAGCTCATGCCGTCATTTTTTTATTTTACAGAAAATATGACAATTACGAAGCTGCCTGCAGGCACGATGCAGAAATCGGCCATAACAGGAAATCCTGAAACCATCCGGATAGCCTCTGTATCACAATTGCAGTGAACACAGAATATGCTGTTTTTCACTCCGTTCAGTGCTGCCTAAATTCTTGTGAGCAGCGCCACCGTCTCTACAGAGGCTGTCCACGGGAACATATCAACAGGCGTTGCCTCTTCAAACCTGTAGCCTGCCTCAGTCAGTCTTGCTATATCTCTTGCCATTGTAGCAGGATCGCACGATACATACACTATCCTCTCAGGCGCCGCTTTTACCAGCGCTTCTAGCAGCCTTTCGTCGCAGCCTGTTCTCGGCGGATCGATTACTGCCACATCTGCCTTATCCATATGTATTTCCTGCTGCTCAAACCATTTCTGCCATTTTTCAAGAGTTGCCTTATCATCGCCGTATCCCAGCAGCGCAGGCAATACCTCCTCTGCTCTGCCTGTTATATATCTGGCATTTACTATGCCGTTTATAACTGCGTTTCTGTTGGCGTCAATCACAGCATCTTTAACGGTTTCTATCCCTATTATCTGCCCTGCCCTGTGAGCTGCGAATATGCCTATGGTGCCTACTCCGCAGTAAAGGTCAAGCACTGTTTCGCTGCCGCTTAAATTCATATATTCAACAGCCCTGTCATAAAGCTTTGTCATCTGCTGCGGATTGACCTGATAAAACGAAGCCGGCGAAATTTCAAATTTCAGTCCTGCGGTTTCCTCTGTTATTGTCCTGCTGCCCGCAAGCAGTACATATTCGCTTCCAAGCACATTTCTTCCCCTGTCGGATTTTTTCTTCCTGTTTATATAAACGCTCTCAAGCGAATATATATCATCAAGAGCATAAACAGCATCATCAATGGCGCAGACAAGCTTCGCAGCGTCTTTGAGCTCTCCGTCAGTCACAAGTATAACCATTACCTGCCCTGTGCCAAAAGCTGTTTTTACCACCAGATGCCTGATACATTCCTCCCCTGAATCTCTGACAGCCTTTGCCGCCGCCATGGCAGCCTCAGACTGTATTATGCAGTCCGGTATATCACATACACTGTGGCTCCTGGCCTCAAAAAATCCCACACGGCCTCCCCTTACAGCCACTTCGGCTTTGTTTCTGTATCTGTAAGGCTCATCCATCTGTATCATATCTCTTACGACCGGATTCTCTATGCCTGCTATTCTCTCAAGTCTGTCTCTCACCTGCTTTGTCTTGATTTCACCCTGTTTTCTGTAATCAAGAGCAGAGAGGCTGCAGCCTCCGCATACATCACTGCACGGGCAGTGCGGGGCTGTCCTGTATTCCGATTTCTGTTTAATCTCAACTGTCTGTGCAAAGGCATAGTTTTTTTTGACCTTCGTAAGCCTTGCTCTGACTGTATCTCCTATTACGGCGCCGTCTGCAAAAACAGTCATGCCGTCACAATATCCTATACCCTTGCCCTCATGGCTCATATCATGTATATATATTTCAACTGTCTGTCCTTTTTCCATATCACTCTGTCAGGCTGTCTGCTATCTCCTCTATTTTTTTGAATCTCTTTGAAAGTCCCGATTTGCCTACAGGAGGCTCCATCATCTCCCCGATTTCGGGAAGCGGCGCCTCAGGATGCGCCAGTCTCAAAAGCGCTATCTCCTGAAGCCTGTCCGGAAGAAAATCAAGACCCTTTATTCTCTGTATTTTTTCTATCGCGTCAATCTGTCTGCCTGCCGCCTTTACCACCTTGTCAACATTGGCAATCTCGCAGTTGCTTATTCTGTTGGCCCTGTTTTTAATCTCCTTCATCATCATTACATTGTCATATGCAAGATACTGGCTGTGAGCCCCCATAATAGCAAGTATGTCAAGTATCTGCCTGCCGTCCTTGACATATACGGCTTCTCCTTTTTTGCGCTCTACGATTTTGGGGTGAATATCCGTAAATGTCCTTATCAGCCTGCGTACATCCGCCGCAAGCACACTGCTGCTGCAGCCTATTTCAAAATGATGGCTTTTTTCGGGATCGCTGATTGTGCCTGCAGCCATAAACATTCCTCTGAGATAAGCCTTGCGGCAGCACTTGGTTCTGACTATCCCGTCATATATGCCGTCTGCAATATAGTTCATACCGCCCTTAATCATCAGTATGCCTATCTCTCTTAATATCGCCTCTGAGTTCTGCTCAGGCCCTATTGTAAGGATATATGTCACGCCTTTTTTGAGGGTGTTGCTCTTGCCCACCTCCAGAGGAGTATCGATTCCGAAATAATCTTTTATCATTTTTTTGTAATGCCTTGCCGCTGCCGGATTGTCTGTGGGCATGACAATCTTAAATCTGCCGAAGCCCTCAAGCTCCAGACTTCCGCACATCCTTATAAATCCCGCTGTCTCTGCAAGCTTGCAGCAGTCTTTTTCGGGCTCTATATGGGCAAGTTCGTTTTTGGTATCTGTTGCAAACGACATTTTAACCTCCGTAGGAAACTCTCGGATAAGTGTCCAACTACTATTATATGTATTCTCCCTGCCTGTGTCCATACCTTTGCAAACAAAAAACCACCTTTGCCCGATGGTTTTTGTAAAATCTCTGCTACAGCAGCCCCGTACTGAAATATCTTTCCATTCTGTCGGGAAGCACTGTTGCGATTATCTTGTCTT